>CAZSOR010000067.1:13476-17691 GCA_964608395.1 uncultured Pirellulales bacterium | reverse complement strand
ATAACCGAAACAGCACAAAGCCCACAAACGCCGTGATCAAAATTTGACGGCCCGTCGCTGCCCCCATGCCCAAAAACGGGCTGAATAAAAACGTTACCGCCTGGCCGGCGAATTCGTCGGCGACAACTTCGCCGGGATCGTTTTTACCCGTCGCCGCAATGGCAGACGGGGCGAATTGTACGCAAACCAAGCTGCCCGCCAATACTAAAGCCGCCATAACATTTGTTATAATCGCGGGCGATGCGCCGAACCAGCTCATCAGGCCGAAAATAATCACAGGCGGCAGCGAGCCCCACGTCCCCGGAGCAAGAGGCAGCCGGCCGAGACCGAAACAGGATGTAAGCATTCTTTTCATATTCGCCGAAGGTTAACTGACAGCGACGTTTAAGTCAAAGACATTTAATGTTAAGTCGATGTACAAATTAGCCACAAAGGACACAGAGAAATAATAATGTAAACATATCTATTTTAAGGCTATTTTGCACTGTCCATAAGAGCAGTGCTTCCAAGAAAGGTTACCGCTGCCTCAAGTATCAAGGCTACGGCTTTTGACGCCAGGAAGATGTATAGCAATCGTGGGATGATCATTGCTCCATATCGACCCAGCAACCGTGCTAATAAATGCGAACTTCGGGCGATTAAAAACACAATCAAGAAGGTCATAAAGGAGATCAAAACCATTTGGATAGGGCCGCGATGCTGAGCCAGGATTATTGTTACCGCAAGCGTGCCGGGTCCTACAATTATTGGAAAAGCCAATGGAAACATAGCCAGCATGCTATAGTCCTTTAGTGAACTGGTGTAGGAGCTAACCCCGGACATTACGCCCCGAACCGCGACGATGAACAACAGTATTCCTCCGGCTATCTTGAACTCTTCGATAGTCACATCAAACAGGTTTCTCAAAGCCCAGTCACCTATCAGGGCGAAGACAACAACTAAACAAAAAGATGTAAAAACCGCTGTGTTCATGATCTCGCGACGCTTGTTTTTGTCCATTTCCCTGGTCAAATCGACATAAACTGGGATATTGCCGATGGGATTAATGACCGCTAATAAAAGCAATGCATCGTGGATCAAGGAAATGATAAGACTATTATTACCCATAATTTCACCGATGCCCTGGGGCGAGAAAAATATATACGTTTCAGTTTAATTTTTGATATTTAATATTCATTCTTTACGTCAGATTTAGTAGCTTGACGAGACATTGCCTGCGAGCTTGAGGATCATAATTATAAGCATGATACAGATTAACAGATACACGAAGCGGGGCAGCCAGCGGGTGAACTCGGCGAACCATAGTTCCGCCTGCTCGGAATAATTGTCCGCGAGCCGCTTAGATACATCGTCGAGCATGCCGGTCTCCTCGCCGGTCTTCCACATCTCCACTACGTCGAACGGAAGCTTCTTTGAAAATCTCTCGGACATCAACTCGCCGGCCTTGACACTTTCGGCGGCCGGGCGGAACAGATCGGCCACTATCTGGTTGCCTGTTACCGAAATCGCCATATCGACCGATTCACTGTACGGCACGCCCGCTTTGCAGAGCATGTGAAAAGCCCAGCAAAAACGGCCGATCGCCAGTTTGTGGACGGCTGAGCCCAGGACGGGGATGCGCAGCACTACCTTGTCCAGCACTCTTCGGGCAGGGCCCGTTCTGGGCGTGGTGCGAACGATGAAAATAATAATTCCCGCCGGGATCCAGAATAGCATAAGAATTCCAACTACTTTAAAGAGATAAGATGTCAAGCTCAAATCTCCCAGGACGAAAGCGGGAAGCGGGAAAACGAATGCGGCTATGGTAAGAATCAGAACAGGCAGGAGCAGCCCTGAGATTAATCTTTTATGCATCCGGGCGGACATTTCGTGCCACTTGGATAGAAGGGCGATTAAATCCGGAAGATTGCCGGATGTCTCACCGACCTCGACGAGCATAATATCGACCGGGTCGAAAACTTTGGGATACAGAATCATCGTTTCGGATAGCGGGTTGCCCTGGGCGACGCCGTCGACGAGAGCAAGGAAGGCTTTACTCAACCGCGGATCCAATCCGGGGATGAGAGTATTAAGCGAACGCTGCACCGGCACGCCGGCTTCGAGCATATTGGAAAGATTATGATAAGCAATGGCAAGGTTGCTTGACATCGTAAGAATTCCTGCTAAATTTCTTCGAGCATTTTGGATGCGAACCTGTCGGTCATGCCGGCGATGTAGTCACACACCGCACGCTGGAGACCTTGCTGCGGGATGAAACGCTGGAAGTAGCCCGGCATCAGTTCCGGCTGCTTGCAGAGTTTGTCGAAAAGCCGTTTGAGCCAACCTTTTACTTTTGCTGCTGTTTCGAGCAGCGTTTCGTGCAGGTAAAAGTTATGCAGCAAAAAATCCTCCAGTTCGGCAAGCTCGACATCGCTTTCGGGTGGCAGCGTAATCAAGTTCGTATCCGCTGCGTAGATTTCGTCCGGCGTTTTTGGATTCGCCTGCGTGAGAGCCTTTTTGCTCGCTTCGAGGCAGTCGCCTACGAGCTTGTCGATAATCGCTTTGGCCGTGCGTGTTCTGCGGATGGTGAGGTCTCCAATTGCCCCAGCGTTAATCCGGTTCTGCGCTTCGGCGAAAATTTTTACGCTTTTCAACTGTCCGGCGCCGATTAACCTGGCCCTCATGCCGTCTTCGAGGTCGTGACAGTTGTACGCGATGCGGTCGGCAACGTCGGCGATTTGCCCTTCGAGCGAGCAGTGTTTCTCGCCGAACGTCTCGTCCTGCGTTTTGTCATAAGGGCTTTGGTGCCTGGCTAAGCCGAGCCGGGTTTCGTACATCAGGTTCAGACCCATGAAGTCGGGGTACGGATGTTCGAGCAAATCGACAATTCGCAGCGACTGGCAGTTATGCTCGAATCCGCCGGACTCGGCCATCAGCTCGTCGAGCACTTTTTCGCCGGCGTGGCCGAAGGGCGAGTGACCAAGGTCGTGCGCCAGGCATATCGCTTCGGTGAGGCTTTCGTTAAGATTAAGCTCTTTCGCGATAGTCCTTCCTATCTGTGCGACCTCGATGCTGTGTGTTAGGCGCGTGCGGTAGTAGTCGTCCAGGCCGGGAGTGAAGACCTGCGCTTTGCCTTCGAGCCGGCGGAAGGCCGAGCAGTGGATAATTCGGTCGCGGTCTCGCTCGAAGTCCGAGCGGTACGGGTGGGGCTTTTCCGGGAACATCCTGCCCCGGCTTATCTTTTCAGTAACTGCGTAACCGCTCATTGACTCATTCCCTCTTTCACAGACTCGGAAGGTTCTGTTCTTTGCTTATTTTTTTCAGCAGCTCAAGCAGCTCGGCCAGGCTCTGGCTGATGACGTTGGTATCAGCACATACGGCCATGAAATTGGTATCGCCGTTCCATCGCGGCACGATGTGAATGTGCAGATGTCCCGGCAGTCCCGCGCCGGCGCATCGGCCGAAATTTATGCCGACGTTGAAGCCGTGCGGTTTTATCGCCAGCGACAGGGCCTTTTGCAAATCTCTGATTAATTTAATCATTTCCAGCATTTCTTCGTCGGTGGCGTCCTCAAGGTCGGGTATGTGCCGTGCCGGTGCTATCAGCAGATGGCCGTTGTTATATGGATAACGATTCAGAATTACGATGCTCTTATCCGTTCGCCAGAGTACAAGATTCTCGTCGTCATCCTGCGGATGCTTCAGGTTATGACAGATAAAACAACCGGTTTTCTCGCCGGCTTCTGTTTTCTTTTTTCCTGCAGCGAGAGGTTTCTCGTCCAGACCCTGTACATATTGAATTCGCCACGGTGCCCACAAGTTCTTATGTTCCATAATTCGTTTCCCGTTTCGCAGTTTGCAAGATGTAAAATCTAATCATCGAGTAGGTTCATTGTCAGATTTTGTTTGATTGTTATTTTCGGATTTACGCCGGGGAGAGGCATTAGTAAAGAGGTACTTAATTGCATCTCGTACTGTTGCTTGTATTGTTCGGTTCTGCCGGCATCGATATTGAACAGTTCCTCGCCTTCGCCCTGCAGGCTGAGGACCTGGTAGTTTCTGTAGAATCCGTAGGCTCCGGCCACATGGAACGTGCCGGAATATGGTATCGGCCATTCGCGCGGGGCCGAGTCGGCTATTTTATAAGAGCTGTTTATCACGGCGAGCCGGCTTTTTTCGCCCGGGCGGATTTCATCGAGGCTGTAAGTGACATCTCTGGCTTTGCGCATCACCATC
>CAZSOR010000067.1:11738-13376 GCA_964608395.1 uncultured Pirellulales bacterium | reverse complement strand
CGGGCGGATTTCATCGAGGCTGTAAGTGACATCTCTGGCTTTGCGCATCACCATCGGAGTGGGCACGGAGAGTTTCGAGTTCCAGCTTTGTCCGATTGCCGCGCCCCGGGAAGGTTGTTTTAGGCTGGAGACCGCGTCCCACAGGAACCACTGCGTGGCAACGACGTCTCCGATCATATCAGGTTCCTTAATCCTGCCCATATCGGTGTTTGCCCGGAACACTTTTTTGCCGATCTCTTTTAGCAACTGGTCTAATTGAGAATAATCCTCTATTTTTCCCGTGGGCCCGACGGCGAGCGTGAAAGTTTTACCGGCGAGGGTTTCCACTGCGTCTCTGCCAAGTCCTTTACTTCGCGTAACTTTCGCCGATTCGCAGACCGCCTTGACGGTTGTAAGGCCATACGGATCTATTTCGACTGGTGTGTAAGCCATGATGATTTCCAGCGATTCGGAAGATTTATCGGAAGCAGGTCTGCCCGATCGAGATTTCGCTGCCGTCGTATCCCAGTCGACTGTTATTTCTCGGCTGGAGACGAACTTATATCGCGAAGTTTGGCCGGCCTGGAAATCTACGGTCAAAAGCTCTCCCGGTTCGCCCGGCAATTTATCTTCCCCGGCTGTCGGCTGACATCCCGCCAGCACGCTCAAAACCAAAGCCGTCAGAATTAATAGCGTGGCCTTCAACTTTGCTCCTTTCAAGTGATATCGCAGAGGACAAACGGCCGGCCGCGAACGATAAAGCGATTCTAATCAATTTTTTCGATGCTATAGGAACGAATAGCGGTCATTTTCAGCGCGGCAGGCTGTGTGTTCTCCTTCGGACTCGGATCGACGATAAACCATTCTGTAGTAAGATTTTCGCGATATTCTTCGACTTTACCGCCGGTCAAATCCAGCTTTAGCTGGCCTGTATATGTTTCTTTATTGTCGGACATGTTTGCAAAGAAAGACGCCGACTGTTCTTTGTGCAGTTCCCTGGCGTTTTCGGCTGAGGGGACAGCTTCCATCCGGGCAATTGCAATCCGGCGGCTACCCGTGTCTTTGATTTCTTCCAGTGTATAGATTTTTTCGTACGCTTTTGCACCCATCATACTGAAGGAAAAGTTCTTTATACTGCTCCAGTTTTCGCCGGTGAGTATTTGATTTTTATCGGAAGAGGGCAGGGCTGGAATTGTGTGCCGTTCCATGATAGCTCGGAGAGACAGCAGGCTGGCGGCAGTTCTGTCAGCGGAGGAATCGCCCTTGACGGCGGCTCGGGCGTCATTTGCGTCGATAAGTTTTAAGACCTGTCCGGAAGACGTGATCTCTACAGTATAACTTTGCCCGATCAGTTTGCTAAGAGGATTTTGCCGGTCTTCCTGCTTGGAACTGTCGAAATCCATCGTGATGTCGTTTTTGACTTTTGCCAGATACTTTAGCTGCTTGATTGTAATCTTTGCTACGGCGTTGCCTTTATCATCGGTGCTTTGTATCTGCTGTGTGAAAGTAAATTCGATTTTTCTGCCGGTATGCCCGCCCGTGAAGCCTTTGGGCTTATCCGGACCAGCACCTTCCCATATAACGCTGTTGTCATTGTCTGTTGTTACTTTATAGGTTGTCGAATCATCGGGGGCGAACTTCAACGCTAATTTCACAGTC
>CAZSOR010000067.1:0-11638 GCA_964608395.1 uncultured Pirellulales bacterium | reverse complement strand
TGCAGCCGGCAGTTAAAAGCAGCACGCAAAGAACAATGTTCGCTGCAAAACCCAATACTTTACTCTGCCTCATCATTTATTCTCCTATAAGTTCTCATTAAGCAACATTTTGTGTCGTTAATATCCACGACATAATTTCGCTCGTACCCAGGGGACTCGCCTGTAATTTGACGTAGAGACACCATAATAATTTTTCCCGCGTGTGCAAATTAAAGTTTACACATCCTACCCGGCCGGCCCGGACAGTTGGGATCTGAGTTTCTATGGCTCTTTATAAACACAGAAAGATTCCGCCATCATATCGTGCAATGCACGTTTTCTGAAGGTAAATGCAACGACAATGCAGTCGATTAAAATAAGTATATTTACAGGATAACTAATCACAACCAGAAAACTCCCCTGTTGCGCTTCACCAATTTCCATCATTGTTGTGGCGGATTGGAACTCCGGCGACGAAAATAAAATCAATTGGCCCGCCAGGGCGACGCCGGCCGACAAGAGAAACGGGAAGAACCGAATGTACGCATTGAATAAAGAGAGCTTCTTGCCGTTATCGTCGATGACTTTGATCTTGCAAGACATCTTGCCGAGTGTCGCCCCGAAATACGATTCCATGAAAGGCTTATATATGAGCCCCGGCAGACTTGCTAAAATTAATACGACCGTGCTTTTGAGTGAAAACATATTCCAGACGCTCAGGATTATGATCGGGAGAAATATCAGAGAATCGATAATGTTCGCACCGACCCTTATCCAGAACCCTGCCGGCCGTGAATAACCTTCCATAGCTTGGCCGCAATTGGAACAAAATTCTACCCACTTTTGAAATTCCTGTCCGCAATTTTCACATTTTCTGGTATCCATGCTTTTTCCTTATCTTAACCGGGTTTCTCATGTACACTTTATTCAGAGCGTTTGTCAGGAGTGAAGAATATCAGTCGCTCGTCCTAATCCCAGATGCTTCGCTCAGCATGACAACGTAACAATGTCTTCTTATTCTGTTAGGTGCTCTAAGTAACATTTTGTGTCGTTCATTATATGTTTTATTCTACTTGAAACAACCGATTTTTCTTTATTTGTGCTCTATAAAAGGTTAAAATGCGAATTTGAATGTTTTGAATAGACGTGCTAATGCAATTTTGGAGAAACAAGATTATGAGAAGCGATACAGTCAAGAAAGGTTTCCAGCGGGCACCGCATCGTGGCCTGCTTCATGCCTGCGGCCTCAATGATGCCGACATTAACAAGCCGTTTATCGGTGTTGCCAACAGCTTCTGTGAAATCGTCCCGGGGCACGTCCACCTCGACAAGGTGGCACAGGTGGTCAAGGCTGCGATTCGAGGCGCGGGCGGAACCGCTTTCGAATTTGATACTATCGCTATCTGCGATGGAGTCGCTATGGGCCATACGGGTATGAAATATTCGCTGCCCTCGCGGGAGATTATCGCCGATTCGGTCGAGACGATGGTGCGTGCGCACTGTTTCGATGCTCTTGTGTGCATTCCCAACTGCGACAAAATCATCCCCGGGATGCTGATGGCCGCGGTCAGGCTGAATATACCGACGATTTTCGTCTCCGGCGGGCCCATGAAAGCGGGCAAAACAAAAGACGGCAAAACCGTCGACCTTATCAGCATATTCGAGGGCGTCGCCGAGTTCAATGCCGGCAAGATAACCGAAGAGCAGCTCAAGGAGCTTGAGATGACCGGCTGTCCGACCCAGGGGAGCTGTTCCGGGATGTTCACGGCCAATTCGATGAACTGCCTTTGCGAGGCGATTGGAATGGCGCTGCCCGGCAACGGCACAATTCTTGCCGTCGATACGAAACGCCAGCAGCTTTACAAAGCGGCGGGTAAACAGATTATGACGCTCATCGAAAAGGACATCAAACCGCTGGACGTTATCACCGAGAAGTCGCTGGATAACGCCCTTATTCTGGATATGGCAATGGGCGGCTCGACCAATACCGTCCTGCACAGCCTTGCGGTGGCCAGCGAAGCCGGCGTCAAATACGACCTCGAACGCATCAATGCAATCTCGGCGAAATGCCCGAACATCTGCAAGGTTTCGCCGTCCAGCAAGATTCACATCGAGGACGTGGACGCCGCCGGCGGTATCAGCGCAATCCTTAACGAGGTCAGCAAGGTCCCGAACCTTCTGAATCTCGATTGCCCGACCGTGACCGGCAAAACGCTCGGCGAAAACATTACCGGGGCCGAAATCAAAAACACCGACGTCATCCATACGCTCGATAAAGCGTATTCGAAGACCGGTGGTCTGGTTATTCTTACCGGCAATCTCGCGCCCAATGGCGGCGTAGTGAAGTCCGCCGGTGTCGCTCCTGAAATGCGTGTTCATTCCGGCCCGGCGGTTATCTTCGAGAGCCAGGAAGATGCCTGTGACGGTATTCTGGCCGACAAGGTCAAGGCCGGCGACGTGGTTGTCATCCGCTATGAAGGGCCGAAAGGCGGCCCGGGAATGCAGGAGATGCTCAGTCCCACAAGCTATATAATGGGAGCCGGGTTAGGCGGATCCGTTGCGCTGATTACCGACGGCCGGTTCAGCGGCGGCACAAGAGGAGCCTGCATCGGGCACATCAGCCCCGAGGCGGCTGTCGGCGGCCCCATCGGATTATTGAAAGACGGCGACATTATCGAAATCGATATCCCCGGTAACAAAATAGACGTCAAGCTTTCCGACGCCGAGCTGGCGGAGCGCAAGAAAACCTGGACCCCGCCGAAGCCGAAGATCACCGAAGGCTGCCTGGCAAAATACGCCGCAATGGCAACCAGCGCTGACACAGGCGCCGTCCTGAAGTGGTGAAATACTCGTGAATAAAGCTGTGTCATATGTTGCTGGTTTGCGTTTTGTATTTGACCAGTGGCAGGATTGATATGCGAGGTGAATTTTTGTATAATTAGTATAGCTCAATTTGATTAGATGTTTGACGATACATTATGGAAATAGAACCGATACTAAAAGAGTTCAAACGAAAGACTGCCGAGCTTTATGGTGTTCGTTTGAAGAAGATTGTGCTTTACGGCTCTTATGCAAGAGGTCAGGCCAACGATGAACATTCGGACATCGATCTGGCCGTTGTGCTGGCAGGGATGGTTGAGCCCTGCCGAGAGATCGACCGGATGATTGATATAATTACTGATATAAATCTCGATTACGATGTGTTGCTATCTGTTTATCCTGTATCGGAGAGAGACTACGCATCGGTAAACAGCCCATTACTCCTTAACCTGCGGAGAGAAGCAATCCAAGTATAAAGTGGTGCAAAAGATGTCATTCCTGCGGAAGCAGGAATCCAGAAAATAAAGTAGCTATTTTGAAAATATCAGTATGTTGATGAAGACTCTTGTATGGAATTTTATCTTAAATACGATGGACCTCTTAAGTCAAATGGAAGTGCTCAGGATAAGCATAATATACGGGAATATCTATATCCACAAATGAAGAAACTGTGGGACATTAAGCCGTTAAATCATCTGAAAGAACCTTTTCTGACTCCGGGAAAGGTACTGTCTGTATTAAAAGATATTGACGGCGTAGTTTTTGCGCCATTAGTGAGCAGTGTGCTCAAATTTGTTTGTCAGCTTGAGGTAACGTTATTATGGCCTGATGAACTTGGGGTAATTTCTGGACAGGGTGGTGACATAGACAACAGGTTAAAGACACTTTTTGATGCTTTACAATGTCCCGATAGCAATCAGGTTCAACCGGTCAAAGACAGAATCTTGAATAAACAGCCCTTCTTCTGCTTATTAGAAAATGATAAACTCGTTACATCAATAAATATCAAAACTCACACTTTGCTTCGTTCTGAAAACAAGACCGATGTTTCTGTACTAATACGCGTTATAGTCAAATCCACGGAAGTTATGATAAAAACCATTGGCCTATCAGGATAATCGTTTGAATTATGTACAGTCGAGTGGCTCGTGCTGTGCATATGACTTTGCAGTTGATCCGTATTTGAATAAATGGATTCCCGCTTGCGCGGGAATGACAATTAGTGTTAGTGGGTGTTAGTCTGTGAAATCTGTGGTTAAAAATAGGACTAAATGGTATATTGCCGGATTGCATTTTGAGTGCCAGGAGTGTGGGGGGTGTTGCTCTGGGCCTGGGGAGGGGTATATCTGGGTGACGAGGCCGGAGATTGAAATCATTACCGATTTTCTGAAAATGGAAATTGGAATGTTCCGGCAGAAATACCTCAAGCGGGTGGGGCTTCGTACGACGATTATCGAACACCGAAAGACCAAAGACTGCATATTCCTGCATACCGGCGCCGGCGGCAAACAGTGTACGATCTATTCTGTTCGGCCGTGCCAGTGCCGGAGCTGGCCCTTCTGGGCAAGCAACCTGGCGAGCCCGGGCGTCTGGAACAAGGCGGCACAAAATTGTCCCGGCATCAATCGAGGCAGGCTCTACAGCTTTGATGAAATAGAAGAAATCAAGAGGCTCAGAAAATGGTGGCAGGATCCGATGCAACTGGGCGACTACTCGAAAGAGTAGCCGAAGTTTATAAGTGGCTGGACCTGCAAGTGTGCTCGGGTGGTGACATAGCCGGGGCGTGCAAGTCCTGCGGCGATTGTTGTGACTTCGAGGGATTCGACCATCGTCTGTTTATTACCCCGCCGGAGTTGATGTACCTGGCTGCGAATCTGGGCGACGAAAAAATCAAGCCGATGCCATCGAGCCGGTGTCCGTACAACATCGATGGTAAATGCACGGTTTATGAATATCGTTTTTCCGGCTGCAGAATCTTTTGCTGCAATGGAGACGCGGATTTCCAGAGCAGATTGAGCGAGGAGGTTCTGGAGAAGCTTAAAGCAATCTGTACGGAATTTCAAATTCCCTATCGCTACGCCGACCTGGCGGCGGCATTAGGTAGTCTCACAAGTGTCTAATATTTGTCAATCGGCAGGGGGATATTGTCCCGCGGATCGCGCAGGTTGATGAATTTTGCCGCGCCTGAAAGCGTGCCGTTCTCTTTATAATAGACGTAGAGCTTCGCCAATTTCTGCTCATCCGTCGATTCCAGATGTTGCTGCCATTTTTCCACCTCGGCGCCCCAGATAATTTCGGTATTGTCTTTTGTGTAAAGAATAATATGTGCCTGGCGGCTGTTATGCCGGCCGTTGAAATTGCTTACGTCGATGCAGTCGATTTCACGTAGCAGAGGCTTGTCGGGCGTGAGGGACTTGTCCATGTCGTCGAGCCGGTCTAATATTCTTATAGCAGCGGCGAGGTCGTCACGCTGCCAGACTTCGCCCAGGGGCGGTATTTTTGTAATCAGCGGCAGTCCCTTTATCTCGACGATTGGAAGATCCGGTATCGGCACAAAGTCCAGCACAACCCGCTCGGCATCAACATAAAATTTGATCAGGCCCGATTTGACCAGAGCCACAGGTTTTCGCCACTGGGCTTCGACTCGCAGACGGTCGTGTAGGGTTAGTACTTCTACTTCGTCCAGCCAGACGATGAGCTGCTCGATATTGCGATGTACGGATAAAGCAGTATCTTCGTCAAGTCTCAGATTGACACCCTTTCCTATTGCCGCTGCGTGGACCTTTTCCTTGAGTTCGTCACTGGCCCAGATGGGGACATCGGCAAGCTCCAGGTCGACCGATCCTCTGGCGGCGGGAACAGTCTCTTTCACGTATTTCTCCAGGAACATGAGCCCGATGACGATCCCGCAGAGAACGCAGACGACTGCCAATACTTTCAGAATAATTATCAGGCTCGGCCCAAACCAGCTTGCTCGTTGTCTTTTCTTTTTTTTGAGGCCGCTGAGCTTGAACGATATTTTTTTTGGCTTGCTCTTTTTTGTTTTTCTACTTACTGCCATGGTTCTGCGTCTTGCCTTATATTTTATGCCCGGCGAGCGATGAATATGCCGCCTCGACAATATTGCTGCACAGATCGCTCATCGAGAGTCCTGCTTTTAATGCCGCCTTGGGCAACAGTGAATGACTTGTAAAGCCCGGGATCGTATTGGCCTCCAGGGCGTAAGCGATTTTTTCGTCGCTCAGGAGGAAATCGACTCTTGCAAAGTGCCGGCAGCCCAGCGCATTGAAGCAATCAACCGCTGCCCGGCTGAGATTTTCCGCTATGGCCGTGTCCGTGATTGTATCGAAGAGGTACTCTGTTTGCTCGGCGACGTATTTTGCGTGGTAGTCGTAGAAGCCGCCTTGTGCCCGGACCTCTATAATCGGCAGGGCCATGCTATGCAGGATGCCAACCGTCACTTCCGTGCCAGGCACGAATTCTTCGATCATACAATCGCCAAACTCGCTGAATGTTTCCCGGGCGGCGTCGACAGCTTCGTGCGGCGTCGATACGATACTCACGCCGACACTGCTTCCCTGCCTTATGGGCTTTACAACATATTTGTGAGCAAAATCCTGCAACTGTTCTTCAAGCAGGCTGATATCGGTCTCGGGGCCGAACTCAACAGCCGCAGGGGTGGCGAGGCCGGCTTGCTCAAATAGCTTTTTGCTTGCCATTTTGTCAAATGCCGCTTTGCTTGCTTCTGGCCCGCTGCCGGCATAGGTAAGCGATCGATCCTCGAGTATCTGTTGGAGCTGGCCGTCTTCACCGAATTTGCCGTGCAGTGCCGGAAAGAACACATCGACGCTTTTGTCATTCAATATATCAAGATTGTCCGGCCGAATGTCCGCTGTGGATACTTCGAAGCCGGCTTCTTTTAATGCCTCGGCAACGCATCTGCCGCTCTGAAGGCTGATGTCCCGCTCGAAGCCAATACCGCCGGCGAGAACGGCTACTTTTAGTTTGCTGCGTACTATTTCCAATTTAAAATTGCTTCGGCTTACTAATCCCAGATTTCGATTTCAAGTTCCAGTTCGATGTCGAACTGTTCTTTAACTCTCTGTTTTATGGCTTCTATCAGCCTGGTAACATCGCGACTGCTGCATCCTTCTTTTGCGATTATGAAATTTGCGTGTTTATCGCTGACGACGGCTCCGCCGATCTGAAGTCCTTTCAGGCCGGCCCTGTCGATCAAAGAGCCGGCCGAAGCACCTGCCGGATTCTTGAATATACAGCCCGAATTTTTCGTTTTCAGCGGCTGATTATTTTTTTTATAAATCCAGATTTCTTTGACCGTCCGCATAATTTGCTCCGGATCAGCGGAGTTGAATTTCAGCCGGGCGCTAAGAACAAATTTTGCTGTAATGTTGGTTTTGCGGTAGTCAAATGCCAGTTCCGGTTTGCTCTTTTCAAAGACTTTACCGGCACTATCCATCAGCGTAACAGATTCCACTGCTGCGCCTATGTCTCCGAAATTACCGCCCGCATTCATTTTCACGGCTCCGCCCACCGAGCCTGGTATCCCTGTTAGAGCTTCGATGCCTGAGAGCCCTTTTTCCACACACTTTAGAACCAGCTTGCTCAATTCCGCTCCGGCCCAGGCGGTTACTTCCTGGGCATCATACTTAATTTGTGCAAACTGCTCAGCTTCGAGTTTGATCACTGCTGCCCGCAGACCGTCGTCACCGATAAGAAGATTTGAGCCGAAGCCCATTACGTAGATTCGGATATCATTCTCGTTGCACCGTTTGACTACTTCCTTGAGCTGCTCGGTGGTTTTGGGTCTGATAAAATAATCGGCCGGTCCGCCAAGGCCGTACCATGTTCGTTTGGCCAGCGGATAATCTGTCTCAACGATTTGCTCTAAGCCACTGAAGATACTCATCTGCCACCTTCCAAATATCGCCTGCGCCCATGGTGACTACCAGTTCGCCGGGACCTACGTTGTTCTTTAGATAATCGCAAATCGCTTCAAAGCTCTCTATGAATAGCGCCTGCGTTCCATTCTCCTGCATCCTGTCGACCAGTATCTGGGCATTAATTTCCTTACTGGCCGAATCGGAATCCCGGACAAAATAAATTTCCGGCACAATTGTTACATCGGCAAGCTTAAAGCTTTCTGCAAAATCATCAAGCAAAAACCTTGTTCTGCTGTACTGGTGCGGCTGAAAAATGCACCAGATTTGTTTCGAAGGATACCTCTGCCGTATTGCCGCGAGCGACGCCCTGATTTCCGTCGGATGGTGGGCGTAGTCGTCGAGGACTGTAATTTGGCCGAACCGGCCCTTGAGCATCAGCCGGCGTTCGATACCGGTAAAGCCCGGCAGCAATTCAAGTGCTCGTTCGGATTCCAGCCCGACGTTTATCGCCATAGCGATGACTGCTAGTGCATTTAGAATATTGTGCTTGCCGGGCAGCGAGATTTTCGTGCCTCCCAGCAGCTTGTTATTATAATAGACGTCGAAAGCATAAAGCCCGTCATTCAGCGCGATATTCTCGGCATAAAAATTACAATTATTCTCAAGTCCGAAAGTCTCACATCGCAAACCTGTTCCCAGCCGCCGGATAATCTTCGCTACATTCGCATCCTGGCCGTTGGCAATAACAATGCCGCCCGGTTTGGTGCCGAGCGCAAATTCGCCAAACGCCTCGACTATCTCATCTTCATCCTTGTAGTAATCCAGGTGGTCCTGTTCGACGTTGAGTATGCAGGCGATTTTAGGCTTGAGGTTCAGGAAGCTTCTGTCGTACTCACAGGCCTCGGCCACGAAGTACTTGCTGTCAGCGGCGCCGGAAGATGTGCCCAGTTGGCCGATTTGGGCTCCTATGATAAAGTTCGTATCGATTCCGGCTTGTTTTAAAAGATGAATTAGCCATCCGCTTGTTGTGCTCTTGCCGTGAGTACCGCTGATTGCGATACCCTCGTAGCGGTTCATCAGCTCCCCCAGCATGTCGGCGTACTTATAGACCTTACAGCTTCTGGCTCGCGCCTGCTGCAATTCGGGATTATCTTCTTTTATCGCCGCCGAGATAACAACCGCGTCGGTTTCCGTGCTGAGGTTCTCGCTTTTATGTCCGATTTTAATATCAGCTCCTGCCCGGCGAAGACTATCGACAACCTCGCTCGGCGTCTGATCCGACCCGGCTACAACCGCCTTGTTCTTCATTAAAAGCAGCGCCAGCCCGCTCATACCGACACCGCCTGCTCCGATGAAGTGAAATTTTATATCTGCCAGGTCCAACATCCTGTCGGTATCTACCGCTACTTGCTTTTCGTGGCCGCCGGGTTCCGTTTGCGATTCCGGCCGAATGACGTCGCAGCTTTCGATATCTGACTGCCTCAAAGTCCACCTCGCCTGTAATAATCCTAATAATATTTAGCCCCGTCTTTCACGCGAGGTCATACCGTTTCCATGGTATCGTCGGTCAGAATCCCAAGCTCAGGTACTCTTATCCCTTCTCTTTGTATCGTCTTGTTTGACGATATCTCAACACTCTTTGGCAGGTATTTAATACCTTGTTTGATTGTTTATTAAAAATGCCGGACAGTCAAGCTCAAAAATTAATCCTGGTCGGTGAATCGCCAAATAAGATAGAGACACGATGAATATGCTATTGACCTGCTATCGTTTTGATGGTACTCTACCGTCTGCAAAATTAAGGAAGTTAAAATATGGAATTATCCTGGCCAATGAAGTTGAGAATCGCCGCTGCTGCAGCCATCGGTGTGTTGTTGATAGGTATTTTAGCCTGGCCGGTGGCAGAACCATTCAGCTCGGTTGCAGCTATGGGGCCCGGAGGCGCAGTGGTATTGGTGGGTTTAGCATTTATCGCGGGCTTTATCGGCTATTTTGTTTCCTGGCCGTTCGGACGGGAAATCGGAATTCTGGCGGCCCCGTCCGGCCTGGCAATCTGGGCCGTACGCTCCGGCAGCATGGCCGGTCTGATACAGCTTAATCCAACTGCCGCACAGCGTCAGGCACTTGCCACGACGCTTAGATTGGAACCGTTTTTCTGGCTGGTTGTTGTTGCTGCCGGCTTTGCTGGTGTGCTGTTAGGCCGGAAAATCTGTTCGAGCAAAAAACTGGAGCAGACACAGGAGAAATCAAATTCGGGGCCGGGAAAATATTTGAATGCAATTCTTGCTCTGGTCTGCTCAGGTTTCGTAGCTCAATTTTGTATCAGGATAGTCGCTCAGGATGTCAGAGTACTCGATAGCAACCTGGGCTCGGTCGTCGCCCAACCGGCTGTCGGGCAGGTTGTTTTTGCCGTATTAGTCTCCTTTGGGTGTGCTGCGTTCGTAGCAAGGAAATTTTTTAATGTCAGCTATATTTGGCCCTCAATCGCCAGTGCTTTCGTAACTGCTTTTATGGTCACTCTTTACGCCAGAGAAGTGCCGTATCTGGTTCAAAACTGGCCCGCAGCTTTTTTCTCTAATTCGGTTATTTCCGTACTTCCGGTCCAGATGGTGACTTTCGGCACATTGGGTTCGATTGCTGGCTACTGGATGGCTATTCGCTATGAATACTGGCGAAAACATGAGATAAAGTAGCAAAATAGACCGGGTCCGGCAAAATTGACATATCTTTTTTCATGTCTTTTGTTTTATATAAGTGCTTGTATTCAAAGCATATATACTTCTAAATCGTTAAATTCAGACTTAATTAACCAAAAAAAGATAAAAGTGGTTGTTTTTGGTCTCGAAATTAGCCGAAATATATTTGTGTCAAAAGTTTGTTGATTGATGCGGTTTTAAGCTAAGTATTTATGAAGCAAGAGTATATAAATATATTTGAGGAGCAAAAGGACGAACAGTTGACTGGGATTTTCGTAATATATAATATGATAAGAGCAGTCGACAAAAGGAGTTAGCAATGTTGGTTCTAAGCAGACAAAGAGATGAGTCAATTATGATCGGCGACGACGTCGAGATTATAATCGTTGATGTTCGTGGAGATAAGGTTCGTCTTGGTATAACGGCTCCAAAGTGTATACCGGTTCATCGAAGAGAAATATACGACGCAATCCAACGCGAAAAAAGCGAAAAAAAGGAGTCTCAGAAGGAGCAGGGGAAAGAGCCCCAGGCCAGGAAAGAGGAAAAAACCGGTCAGCAGCAGGATCAAGAGACTCATCATCAGCCTACAGAGAAACCGTAAAAGCAGCAATAAATCAAACGAAAACAGTTCTCAAGATTTTTTCACGAATATCTTCCCCTTTCTATTTGTATTCATTCCTTCCATTTTAAAGTGCATCTCGATCATTGATTCGGCGGTGCCGATAATAATAATGGAATTCAATAGCTTTATACCGGATTTCGAATGTCATATTGCGTTGCTGTTAGTTCGCCAGTAAAATGGGATCGCATGGACGGTTAAGGTTCGGATTCGATAGGAATGCTTGATTTCATTACAGACAGGGATATATACGAGAAGGTAATTTGCGACCGAATTGACAAGGCCCGCAGGTTTCTCTGGATAGCAACGTCCGACTTAAAAGACCTTCACGTGGATAAGGACGGCGGGATGGTGCCTTTTCTTGAGATCCTTTCCGATTTGATCAAGAGACAAGTGGAGATCAGACTGCTGCACGCAAAGGAGCCGGGGCCGGCTTTTCGAAGGGATTTCGATAAATACCCGAATTTGATAACCGGCATGGAACGAATCTTATGCCCGAGAGTTCATCTCAAAGCCGTGGTCATTGACGGGACTTTCACTTATACAGGCAGCGCCAATCTAACCGGTGCCGGCATGGGCGCAAAGAGCGAGCACAAAAGAAACTTCGAGTCCGGCATCATTAC
>CAZSOR010000066.1:6141-17797 GCA_964608395.1 uncultured Pirellulales bacterium | reverse complement strand
GAGGCGGATTTCGTGCCGCGGATGGCACATCATACAGGTCGGATTGATTTTCGCCCTGGGGTACATAATCTCGGGCGGCGTGATATTGTTTTCGTCGCTGCGATGACGCTCGGATTCACCGTGACATCTTTCGCAGCCGATGCCGGCCAGTTCGTGTGTGCGAGCAAGCTTCTCGTCGCTGAAACCATAGTGACATGCACTGCAAAAAACGTTGGCGACAAAGCCATTTCGTGTCGAGGGCGTCTCGCCCTCGAATTGCGGGCAGGATGCCCGCGACACAACACCTTCTGCGACCTGTTGTCCAGATGATCCATCTTCGATGTGTTTATGTTCTGAGTCTTTCATGACCTGCTTCTCAATTGAACAGCTTGCCGCAACAATCAGCAATGGAATCCTAATTTAATAAAAAATGCTTGATTTTCAAGACAGTCGCTGAGCTTGTCGAACAGGGCATGCCATCGTGGGAATAACAAGCTACGCTCTCCAGGGACGCCGGCGGTTTATCTCGTTTGAGAAAACCTGCTGAGCGATGAGCACGTTTTCTATAATCTGGAAATCGAACATTCCTACACAGGCAAAATCGGCGCCGTTTTCGAAGACGTACTTGAAACTCTGTCTCGGATGAAGCGCGCCGGCCGCCAGGATTTTGAAGGCAATCCACGGTTCTTTCAGGTCATTCATATACTCGATTGTCTTCTGGGGATTGCGGCACCACATGTTGTCGTGAAATTTGTCGCGATCACTACTTCTAGGCCCGAGGACATCGTATTCTTTACGATTTCCCTTCGGCGTGGCCGACCAGTAGTTGTCCGGATGTAGTGTTTTGACCCAGAAATCCGGTTTTAGACCGGCATCGACACAGCTTTTGATCGTTCCCAACTCGTGAGCTCCGATGCCGCCTGGCACGTCGAATTGCTGGATGTATTCTAGCGCCTCCCCCAGCAGATGGACCTGGCCTTTTTGGACTGTCTTGTCGGCCAGTCCGCCATGGATGTAAACCGCGTGAACACCGTTATCGAGGGCGCGTTTGATGCCTTCCTGGATGCTCGCGCCTGTAGCGCAATCCGAAATCCGCTGAATCTTGCCGCCGCGTTCATTCCAGTAACGATTCATAACCCTGTCGGAGGCGGGATTGGTCATAATCGTATTGATGCCGTTGTCTTCTGCAATCTTCAGTGTCTCGAATACCTTCTCATCGTTATGATAGGCCTTAATCAGCGAGGATACGTACATCAAATCCCTGCTGTGTGCCCAGCCGCCGATGAGGTTGCCGCCGCATAATATTCTGCTGATTTTAAGATTCTTTATCTTGCCGAATGGCAGTTTATTGCCCCCTGAAGCAGATTTGTTCGCCGTAGTTTTAGAGCTGTTATCGCTGTAATTCTTGGCCATTTTGGCCAGCAGCTTTTGCTCTTCGAAACTTTTGAGTCCTAAAGTTGCTCCCGTAGATGCAGCGATGGATCTCTTGAGGAAGCCTCTGCGATTTACATTCTTATTTGACATGATTACGATCCTTTCTGTCAATTATGTTGCGTTATACATACCTACAAGCAATTTTATCCGGTATTTCCCACATGAAGGAAAATGAGCACAGGGCGTTTGAAAGGCATATCAAACGCCCTGATAAAGCTCACTCAAGTCGATATTGACCTCAGTTACTCGACCTTAAACCAATTTCCAGACAGCAAATTATCCTTTAGCCAGTTTTCCTGAAGCAATGCCAAATCAACATCGTCGACCTTACAGTCCCCATTGAGATCTCCTACCAAGGGTACATAGTCCGGCAGTG
The DNA here is from genome assembly GCA_964608395.1 of uncultured Pirellulales bacterium. Classification (GTDB taxonomy): domain Bacteria; phylum Planctomycetota; class Phycisphaerae; order Sedimentisphaerales; family Anaerobacaceae; genus JAFGPJ01. The sequence goes on along the minus strand of CAZSOR010000066.1, from coordinate 16,008 downwards.
ACTGCGTTGCTTCACAATTGTCGTTATATACGTTGATCGTAATCGTGTCCGAACCGGTGTATTCTCCATCAAGAGCTTCCAACTGCAAGACATACTCACCCAAGACTGACAGGGTAATACTTGTATCCTCGGCAGTCACTGTCTCGATAAATGTACTATTTTCATTGGGTTCACTGACAACTGTCCATTGCACGGTATAAGCTTCTTCATCGGTGACGGTCGCGTCCAGCTCTCCGGTCATTGGACCGCCTTCCAGCCAAGCCACTACATCGGCACCGGCGTCCACTTGGGGAGGCAGATTATCTGTGAAGAAACTAAAAATAGGTCCCAAAATCGGATCATTAGGATCGCCGACATAAGTATCGATGGCCCAATAGTAACTCGTCTTTGATTCCACCTGCATGACAACCGAAATCACGTTCTCCCTGCTGATAACCTGTATGGACGCCGGGTCGGCAAACGTATACAACGCCTGATAGTCGTCGGTCAAGTAAACGTCAACCTGCACCGGCTCACCAGGCACACACGGGTCAGGCAAAGTCCAGCTAAGCTCAATCTCGCCGGGTGCTATGGTGCCCCCATCGACCGGATTAGGATTAAAACTGTGGGTAGCCTTCAACGTGGTTTTACCTTCATTCGTGACGTTATAATCCAACTGCAGTATGCCATTATCGTCATAAGCGGTAATCCAGCCATTAGGATCATCGATGTATCCCTGGATTTTCGAGACCACATCGCCTTCTATTATCAGCGTCCCGGCTCCGACACTCATCGTGCCGACAGAATCTCCATCTCCCATAACAAATTTCTCGGCGGTAAGAATTCCGCCATTCAGATTCACGTGACCTACACCTCCGGTATCTCTTCCAATTCGGAAGTCACTCGGGATTGTAAAAGTGCCGCTGTACATATTGAGGGTGCCCGAACCACCTTGCCCAATGTTTAGACCACCTTTAGCAGTTATATCGCCACTATTCATATTAAGCGTCCCTTCACCCTGGTTGGGGACATAAATCCCGCCGTTCGTCGTAAGGGTTCCACCGTCCACTGTCAGGGCGCCGACGACACCACTATATCCAACCTGTATACCGGAATTGGCCACGGCGCCTTCATTTACGATAGTCGGGCCGGGGAGTGATCCGATCTTGACCCAGCCGTGTTCCATTGTAGGTACATCATTGAGCGACCAGTTTCCTGACGTGCTCCAGAGGTGGTCTAAGGGATCAGCATCGTTCCAGAACACGGTAGCAGCAGCTTGAACATTACCAGCCAGCACCAGCACTACAACAAAAGAAATTAAATAAACCAGTTTTTTGTACATCTCATTTCTCCTCTAAAAAAGTTCAACATTTGTTTTAGTGTATAGCGTTTAGTTTTTTCTCTTTGCTATCCACTACACACCAGAGCACTATAGTCTTCGACAACCATCCTGACATTCTATCACTACGAGCGATGATGACTGTCTCAGACAACCATGAACAAAACAAGCAACGAAGAATTTTCACCAAACTCTTTGCCTGATTCGCCCCTACAACGAGTAGGGGCGGGACTTCTACAAAAACCTACTGACGTCAGATTTTTGAGTATTTTTTGTAATTCTTTCAATGTTCTTGTGATTTTAAGCACTTTTTCTCTTACACATTTTTCCCAAACCCTACAACACTCTCCAAACACATAGAAGCAACAATGGAACCCGTTACCATCTCTCCCCACACACCGGTTGGGCACTTGTAAAGTTTTACGTCCTTCACTTGCGGAAATAGCACTCCAGATACCATACCTTTATTCGCTCAGCCTCGGAAGCATCAACTGCCCGATGTTGTTATTACAGACGTCGCGCTCATCGTGCTATCTGGCGGATTACAGTGCCGGCATCAACACCGCCATCAATATTGCAATAATGTCGATCACAACTAAAAGCTCTATTAAAGTAAAACCCTTTCGCTTGTCCAACTTGACACCTACATTTCTGTAACCGTTCAGGATTATTGTAACAGTATGGAGTCGGGCAACATATCGGATACCAAAATACCCAGTACCCAATTGATTAATTAATAATCTTTAAATCTACTCATCCAATCTGGCCAGACCGGTGGAGGATCATTGTCGGCATTCCAGTTGCGATGCCACTTAAGATCCCACAGTTCCTTAAGCCCTATCTTTCTGACAGACCAATCGAAACTAGCGCCGTTTATGTATCCATTGTGTCGATTGATACAAAAACGGTTCATTTCATTACCTGTTAGCCACTTCTCACCATCATATCTTGGCGGTATGTCAGAATATTGAGGCGCACCACACCAGAGCCAGCAGTCCAGAAACAAGGGAATTTTACTGACTCCCTTCACAAGAGGTGTCTTCCAGTAAAGCTTAGTGCTTACTTGATTAAAAGTTGGCTGGTTCGGAGGCACATAGACAAACGTATTTACTCCATAGCTGCCCCAAGTTCCTGAGGGCCGACCGGCAGTCTCGGCCAACTTGCCCCAGGATGTGAAAGTCCCACCCCCGACCTCCAGAGTGCTGCTTGCCCCTGGAGGGTAGCCCGGAAAGGCGATCTTCGTCGCCGTCGGGCAAACGCGCATCTTGTCCTCGCGACAGTAGTAATCGAAGAGCACATTTATCCAACGACCGGAATCATTACCACTGGTGGACAAGTACCCACGTTTGGGAAATTGGCCATTGTTTTCATCACAATACATTGACCAGATAACGGCCCATTGGTGCAAGTTCGCCTGACAAACGGTGGACCTTGCCTGTTTCTTTACCCGCTGCAGTGCCGGCATCAATATTGCCATCAATAACGCAATAATGGCAACTACTACTAAAAGCTCTATTAATGTAAACCCTTTGTTCTGTCTCATAATCACTTTCGTCTCCTTATCATCGGCCAAAAACAGGTTTTGCAACAACACTTGCTGTCAAGAAAAACAACCCAGGAAAAATTAAACTGTACCATACATCGCTCATTTTTATGGTGTTTCTTCTGTAAGCGAACTCACGAAGCTGCCAGATCGAATTCCACCATCGCAGCAATATTTTTCTCGACATCAAACTATACTATCTATAATATAGTATGATTTATACACGCTCTCGCTGCAATACGATTTTCCGTAATGATAGGGTGATTTTACGTACTATCGTACGTTAGGAAATTTTAACGCAGTTCCCGTTCTGACGCAACTTGCCAGGGGGGCATCCAAACTCACGCCGAAAGACGGCGCTCATGTAATGCGCGCTGCGAAAACCGGACCGCTCAGCAATAACTTGCAGCGAAAGGTCGCTGCATGTTAATAGCCGTCGTGCTATACGTAATCGTCTCCTCTGGAACTCATCGTGGACAGTACAACCAAAAGAGCACTTGAAGTGTTTCTCCAGAGTCGATCGCGATACGCCAACATGACGGGCTACATCGGGAACACCAACCAGTTCCGAAGCATGCTCGCGAATAAATTCTAAAGCCAGCGAAACCACTTCATCGTCGACGGCGACGGTATCGCTCGACTGTCGGGCCACAAGGCAAGTCGGGGGGACGGTAATGTGTCCTGGGTGGCGCCGGCGTCCGCTCATGAGTGCATCCAGTAATTCGGCAGCCCGAAAGCCGATCTGTTCGGTACTTTGGGCAATGCTCGAAAGAGGCGGTATTGCCAGCTCGCACACGAGTTCGTCGTTGTCAACACCAATGACGGCCACGTCCTCTGGGACACGAAGATCTGACTGACGACAGGCCTCAAGTACATGCCGGCCTTGGGAGTCATTGCAGGCCATCAGGCCCACGGGCTTGTGGAGTCTTAAAAGCCAGTCCTTCAACTCTGCAATCATGAGACTCCATTTCCGGGAAGCATAATGTCGGCCCGTAAATACGGCGCATTGGTAGCCGTGTTTTATGATCCGTGAGCGGAACGAGTCGCGCCGAACCTTATTCCATTTATCCAATCCACGTGGACGCATCCCGCAATAAGCGAAATGCTGTAAGCCCTTTTCGACAAGATAATCTGCTGCCCATTCAGCTATCATTTGGTCATCCGTTTTGACGGTGGAGATAACCAGATTCCGCAACATGTCAGGCGACAGGCAACCGATGCCTACAATCTTTCCGCTAAATTGAGGAATCGTGTGCACGATTCGCTCATCATCCAGACTGAGCACCAGACCATCTCCAGACCACGCAACAAAAGAGGGAATCTTGTTGACCGGTTCTTCCTCTACGTAAAGGCACCATGGTGTGCCGAGGTGAACGTACCTTGAAATGCCACGGATGATTCCTCGATCATAGGGACGATTCAGATTCACTAAAATGGCCACGTTTTTGAGCTTGGGCATCTTATTACTCTAAATAAGCAGAATCACAACACTCATCTAACAAACAATCTACTGTAGTATATGCAACGCAAAATAGCAAGCATTTGGAGCAAGACAACTGCGGGAATATTTCTTCCCATTGTTTGACTCATTTGCATAAGCGCAGATTCCATGAGAGCATCCTGCTTATCCAAACACAATAGAGTTCAATCTCCATTAGGACTCCTCTGTGCAAGATACATACAGCAAATATAGGTGGAAGGTCTAAGAAAGTTAACTGCGTCCGCCGTATATCAGGTGCTTCTGAAAACTACAAAATGTCTGAATTTGCTGGCAATGTCTTTGACACCGGTTATATGCTGGCGACAGATGAAAGTGATTTCACGTGGGATCCCCTCAAAGGACTGACCGAGGCAATCACGCTCTGTGACGTATAGAAATTCGTAGGGTGGGCCTTGGCCCACCGATCCAGCATGGTGGGGCAGAGCCCCACCCTACGAGTCTTATTCAATGGTTAAATCAGGGTTGCCGGGGCCGAAGTGCTTTAACATAACGATCGGGTCGGTCTTTGATGGATTCGTTATTTTCACGCCCTCTTTGGCAGCCTTCTCGCTCACGAAATACTCGTCATGGGTCAACTGGCCGTACCTGATCATCGCGGGCGTTTCAATATCCCATACACCCAGTGTGCCATGCCCCTGCATCGTGATTAATCCATAGCAACCGCTGTCTTTGATGGTTACTGTTTGGCCGGGCAGAACCGTAAGCTCTTTGGCGCTGAAGGCGTTTGACTTGTAACAAATCCAGTTTTCGATATAGCCTTCGGCCTGCATCTCTTTAACCGGCCTTACCGGCCTCGGGGCCATATAGCGATTCTGAGCAAAATTCGGGTCGACGTTGAGGTCCCAGTCGATAACACTGAGCAGCCAATCGACGTCGCCTTCCTTGTCCTTCGGCGTATCCTTCCAGAGCAGTTCCTTCGACACAACCTGGTCATGTGTGATGTTCTCATACATCGCAAAGACGTCCGAGGCTTTTTGCGGCTCGTATGTACAAAGACTGCCGGGAGCGTGCAGGACGCCGGGCGGGACATCCCAGCCGGTTCCGACATCGAGACGATAAGCAGCCGACAGACTCGTAATCGTGTTGTCTCTTCCTTCTGCCGCATCTTTAAGGGCCTTTCGGACTTGGTCCTTCGTCACGCCGGGATTAAGTCCGAAGAAGGTGTAAGGGAAATCGCCACCGTGGTTGTTCGCCTGGGGCGGGAAGTAGTAGGCTTCCGGCTTACCCAACTGGCCTGTCAGCGCGGCATGCTCATCGCGATGATGAATGTGATGCGGCAGAGCGCCTTTATTATCGAAGAATTTCGAGTACATCGGCCAGCGTTTGTGCTCGGCCCACAACCTCTCGCCGATGATCTCACCCTTCAGCTCAGCAACGGCATCCAACAAACGCACCTTCTCGACCTTGCCGCCATCCTCGAAGATGATAAAGCTCAAGCCCTCGTCCCTGGACGTCAATGGCCCATTGTCGGCTGGTGTTGTCGAGGCAAACCAACGCTCGTCGATTCCACCCCGCTCTCCACCCAGCGCATAATAATCATCCGGGTGCAGCTTTATCCGCCGACCCGGCACACAAAACGAACGCGGCACCCAGTTGGGAGCCAAGCACACAACACCTTTGCCCTGCTCAAGCGCCTTATTGGCAATAGAATTAGCTGACATAAACATATACCTCCTGTGTTAAAAATTAATCATGGCTCGAACACGTGTCGCGGGCTTCCAGCCCGCGATTCGAGGGCGGGACGCCCTCGACACGATCGGGCGGCCACATCTATACGATGTTACATCTGGACCGAAGTCTCTTTTAGGCTTTCTTAACAGTCTTCCACTCTTTGTCCTTCGCCGATGCCAGGACAGCATCGCAGACATACTGCGTCGCCAGGGCCTCGCGGAAGCTCGGCGATGCCGGCTTGCCCTCGGCCAGATTCTCCAGAAAGTCGGCAATCTGGTGGATAAACGTGTGCTCGTAACCGATCTGGAGTCCCGGCACCCACCACTTGTCCATGTAGGGCATATCGCCGTCGGTGACGTGGACCGAACGCCAGCCCCGAACTATCGATTCGTCACTGTGATCGAAGTAGCTAAGCCGGTGCAGGTCGTGCAGGTCCCAGGCGATGGATGCGTTTTCACCGTTGATCTCAAACGTGTAAAGGGCCTTGTGGCCTCGGGCGTATCGCGTGGACTCGAAGTTGCCCAACGATTCGTTGCCGAACCGGCACAGGAACGTGCACGCATCGTCAATACCCACATCTTCGACCTTGCCGGTCTCCACGTGCATCCGTTTCTTGACGAATGTCTCGGTCATGGCACAGACCGTATCAATCTGGCCGTTGTGCCACATTGCGGTGTCGATACAGTGGGCCAGTAAATCGCCGGTTACGCCGGAGCCGGCCGCCTTGACATCCAGCCGCCAGGTAGCCATGCCGCCCTGGGGAACGTTCGCCGAGATCGTCCAGTCCTGCAGGAAGTTGGCGCGGTAGTGGAATATCTTTCCGAGACGCCCTTCGTCAATCAGCATCTTGGCCAGCGTCACAGCGGGCACTCGGCGGTAGTTGAACGAGACAAGGTTGGGCACGCCAGCCTTCTCAATTGCTTCGACCATCGTCTCGGCCTGGGGCCCATTGAGCGCCAGGGGCTTTTCGCAGATTATATTTTTACCTGCCTTTGCTGCGGCGATTGCGATTTCGGCGTGCATATTATTAGGCACACAGATGTCAACCTGGTCTATGTTGTCGTCCTCGATAACCTTGTGCCAGTCGGTGGTGTAAGATTTGTAGCCCCACTGGTCGGCAAAGTCTTTGGCTACCTTCTCCTCCAGCCCGCAGACTACCTGCAGGACCGGCTCATAAGGCACATCAAAGAAATGATTAACCTGGCTGTAGGCGTTGGAGTGTGTCCGGCCCATGAAGCCATAGCCGATGAGGCCAATATTAAGTTTTTTAGTCATTGTATTGATTCCTTATTCAAGTTCTCAGGCTAAAAAAAGCATATGTGAAACACTAATTCCGAATTCGTGCGTAGGGGCAATCCTGCATGGTTGCCCTGGGCAGGCACACAGGCCTGCCCCTACGTCCAACCGTGCGCCGCCCGCACTTTGAGCATAACATCGAGAATCGCGTTCCACGTATCCGGCGTTTCGAGCATCGCGTTGGGGAACATGCACCCGTCCCAGCAGATGTGCTGGATGCCGCGCGACGCGGCGTCCTTGAGCCAGTAGCCCGCGCAGCGAACGATGTCGAGCTTGCCACTAGGATCGTCGGCCGGGCAGTGCTTGCCCGTCTTGTCGTGCGCACCGGCACCGTGCACCTCGCCGTCGTTCTGCGCTACGTGGAAGTCGATCGTCCAGGGCCGCAGTTTTTCGGCCATCTTTTCATAGGCGGCGTAGAACTCTTCCTCCGAATAGCCGGGCTGCAGCAGCGCATGTTCCGGCGCATTGTAACCCATCAAAAACAGGTACGTATGGGCCATATCGGCCTGGAAGCCAAGCGTCTCCGGCATTCCGACGGCTTCCAGGAGATCGAGCATGTCCTTCCAACTGTGCATGCCGGCCCAGCAGATCTCGCCCTCGGCGGCCAGGCGTTCGCCGTGGTCGGCGGCGATCTTGGCCGCTTCGCGGAACGTCTCGGCGATTTTAGCGGTGTTCGCCTTCGGATCTTCTCGCCATTTTTCGACGCCGAACTCCGCCGAGTCGATCCGTATCACACCGTACTTGCGCACGCCATGCTCGTTGAATACGCCGGCGATGCGGCATGCCATGCGCACGGCGTTGAGAAATTTCTCGCGGGCCGCGGCATCTCCCATCGCCGAATCGCCGACCGTGCCAGTCCAAACCGGGGCGACAAGCGAACCAACGTTAAAACCGTAACCGGCAATCAGGTCGGCGATCTTCTTCAGCTCGTCGTCGCTGGCGTTAGGGTCGGTGTGCGGCAGGAAAAGGAAGTAGTCAATCCCGTCGAACTTCTGGCCGTTCACCTCTGCGCCGGCGGTCAATTCGAGCATCCGTTCGAGACTGATTGGTGGTTCCTGGCCCGGTTCATTTCCTTTGCCGACCAGCCCGGGCCACATGGCGTTGTGAAGTCTGGGGAGGGTATCCGAACTCATCTTTAGCTCCTTAATATATTGACTATTTATTATTGAATATTGACCATTTGAGAATTGTCAAGAGCATAATTAGTAAATTGAAAATAGTCAATAGTCAATGTCATGACTTTTCTTTTTTACCGATAGCCACTTCAAGCGTCTGATCTTCGTTGATGATCTGTCTTTTCATCAGTGTAATTTCGATTCGGCCGTCTTTGACCGTATAACTGCTCCTGACGGCGGTACGATCCAGCGTAACGGTCACTCCGGCCACGTCAAAATCATCAGTAATCGCAAAAGCAAGAGATTCCACACTAAGCCTGCCCCAGCTCACGGTGATCCTCTCACACTGCGTCTTTTCGTCCCGCTTTTGAGTGAATGTTCCCCATCCCTCGGCGGCTGTAAAGGCGGCAGAGAAGTTGTCAGGCGTAATCTTCGGCGCAAAGCCAATGTGTTTCTTAGGGCCGTGGTACTCATAGCCGGCCAGCGCCGTATAGACGCCCCAGCTTGCCATCGCCCTGGCGTAATGGTCGCCGCACTCAACCTCGTTGAAGGGATTGTGTTCGGTGGGGTCGTAACGTTTCTGGATGCCGTAACAAATTGCAATAGCCTTATCCACCATGCCTTCCCAAACCATGTGGCCGGCGACCTGGTACTCGATGCCCGTCCATATCTCGCTTCGATACCGTACTCCTTCTTCTATATAGTCGCTCTTGGGCCAAGTGCAGGTGAACAGGCCGGGCTCGCCGGCTCTGGCAAACCAACGTTCGGGCTTATGCACAGCATTGTAAGGCCCTACATCGACCGTCCAGTTATATTTCCAGATCGACCGCATAGCTTTACCGACATACCCGGCCGGATAGATATAGCCCAGGCCGAGCTGATGTGCCCATCCCTGGCCGAAAAGCTGGTCGGACAAACACCCTTTCGCATACTGATATTTCGGATGCTTCTGCAGGTCCACGTCCTGAATGAAATATTCGCCGTCCCAGAGCCGCTCGACCGTGAGCCGGCTACCGCTTTCGAATATCTTTCGGCAGCGTTCGGCAAATTGTTCGTCGCCTATTTCTTTCGCCATTTCCTCGCCGGCACGAAGCGCCGCCAGGTACAGCGAGCCGACGAATGTATTAGCGCCCTCGAAGTTGATGTCGTAGGTGTTGTGCTGGCTGACCTCAATCAAACCGTCATCGTTACCGTCCCGGGCGATAGAGAACTCCAGCGCCATTTTAATGCGGGGCCAGTTTCGCTTCAGGAAGGAATTGTCCGCTGACATTTGGTGCTCCCGATAGGCCTTGAGCACGGTTCCGCACTGGCCGTCGGCTGCATAGGCGCGGTTGCTCCGGAAGCCAACCAGGCCGCTCTCGGCGTCGAAACCCTGCCCGAAATCCTGCATCTCTCTTGCGCTTCGCTCAAGCTCGGGGAACAA
>CAZSOR010000066.1:0-6041 GCA_964608395.1 uncultured Pirellulales bacterium | reverse complement strand
ACGTAATGAGCAACCTCGGCGGCACTGTTGAAGCGGTTAGCGTATTCATGGCCATGAGTGTGATTCGGAAAAAACCAGGTCAAAACAAATTTAAAGACGTGTCTGCCGTGAGGCTCCAATTCGAAAGTGCGACTTGCAATTGCTGCACTGCGCCTGCTGGTAACAGGATACGAGATATCCTCTTCGGCGTGAAGCTTTACATCCCGATCGCCAACGGCATCAAGAAGTGTGCTCGCTTCCTGAGACGAAACCCCATTCTCCAAAAGAGCCAGCACCATCGAGCCGTAATCGGGAAGCTTTTCAATCGGCCCTATCGGTCCTTCGTGCGAATCGTCCGAGAGCTCGATCTCGTCGATGTTGATATGCCCCCAGCCGCCGGAATGTTTATCGACGATCTGGATTTTTGCCGCCTCGCCCTCGAATTCCTGCACGTTCCAGAAATACCATTCGAGCTTTTCGTTATTTTTGCCGGTCGCCGTGCGTACAACCTTGCCGTCTATAATCAGGTTGATGCAGGTCTGGCCGGCTTGACCCCCGCCGCCAATTAAAAAGTTGATGAACTTGCGGGAGATTTTAAATGACGCAGAGGTTAGCGTACCATGAGGCCCGTCTCCGCCCAGAAACGTATTGACAAGCCCTTTTCCCAGAAAACCGCTAACCTCCTGCTGACTGGCAAGTGTGCCCTTTGCGGGACCTTTGCCGAAGGCTTCTCCCGCTGCTTCCCATTTCCCATAGTCCGGGCCCTCGAAATCGGCCAGCACGATTTTCGCCCGAGGCTGTGCGGCATCTTTTGGTAAAGGTGCCTTCTCGGCCGTGTGCACAATCAGGGTACGTTCTTTTTCATTGACTATCCGGGTTCGACGCAGGGCGTTAACCGCTTTGGCCGAATCAATCAGTACGGCGTTCTCAAGCCAGCCTACAATACCGGCAGTGACATTCTCATCGGAAACATTCTCCACGACGACGCTTAGCATCGTAGCCGGCAGAGCGGAATCTTTCGCGTTCAGCGGAATAAAGGGCGATGAGCACGTCATTGAGACCTTCACCGGGAAAGCATCATCACTGTATCGAACAAAAGCAATCGGATATTCACCGGCGAAATCCACTGTCCCGAAATCCCGGTCTAAAGTCTTTGCGGAAGTTTGGCCGGCCTTTTTCACGACTACGGCAAAACCGGAATCGACAGGCGAATCCGGTCGATATGTCCGGTAACAGTCTGCGCCATAACCGGTGAAAACGTGGCGATTGAAGATTTGCCAGAGGGCGAAAGTGCCGTCGCCCCTTAGATATAGCTGGCCCGCTCCGATGCCGCCGATCGGCATTCCAATTGTCTCAAGCTCTTTGCCGCGATAGACCAACTGCTGTCCCCGTTCAAAGAGCCGCTTCATCGTATCCGGCGAGAGCCTCTTGTCCGTGGGAACAAGATGCTTCGGTACTTTCGTGACGGCATGTGCCGCGTGCTGTAACATCGGAAAAGAACTGTATACTATAATCCCAATAACTATTATCCATAATTTTCTCATTTTTCAATCCCTCTATGTTCTTAAATGTAAAATTCCACTTAACGGTTCAGTGCATCAGGCACTCCACGTTTAAGTTTAATTACCAACAGGGTCGGCTCCACAATATGCAGGTTATTCAGAAGGGGTTCGGTGTACTTGATGTCCCCGTATTCGGCTTCGTCGAAATGATGCTGTTTACCTACGTGGTTGTTCCAGTCCACGCCTTCGGTCAGGAAACCATGCCGGCCGTGATGATGTTTGGCAATCGCCCGCAGGATGGTCAGCCCATCGGCAAGATATGACTCTTTACCGGTATCGATATAAGCTTCGAAATAGGCCAGGGCCGCTTCGGCATTTTCCCAGAGGTACGACGTGTCCCAGCTCTTTTCCATGTAGAGCAGCCCTTTGGTCTGCACGCCGTTTCTGTCATCGGTCATCTTGAATTGCTCCAGGCCGGCAAGACATTTGTCATAGGCAAATTTTCGGATTGTTTCGTCGCCGAGCAACCTGGACGCTTCTCGCAGGACTCGAAACGCCACGGAGTACGCAACGTTTTCATGCTCGTCATAAGTATCGTGATTAATGCTGCCGAATATCCCCCCCGCTTTAATGAATGCTCCGATCTTTTCTTTTATTGTGTCTTTGTAATCGGCCAGACTCCGCTGCGTCAGGCCGGTATATAATTGAATGATAAACAATCCGTCGGCGCTTTTCTCGAAAAGAATATCGCCATCTCCGTAAGCGTTTTGTGGGTAATGCTCGCCGGTCGGCTTGCAGCGACGAGGATACCAGCCGTTGGATGTGGATTGTATATTAGCATCGATCCACGCCGCACATTTCGCTGCGGCTCGATGCATCTTGTTTTTTCTTTCGCCCTCCAGAAGGTCGCCGAAGATAAGAAGCTGATAGGCAATCTTGGCCATTGAGCCGGGACAAAACCAGTTGCTTTTATGCTGATAATTGAGGCAGAATTCATTCTTCGCCGTGTCGCGATAACCGGTTATAAAGCCGGTTTCGAAATCGATGAATCCATCTTCCAGAACATGATCCAGCAGCAACAGGGCCTTGCCGGCGAGAGATTCATCTTTCGAATATTTGGCAAAGCAGTAGAGTTCATACGCCCCGCCGACGGCGTTGGCCGCCCAGCCAGGCCCTTCAAGGTCGCCAAAATCGTGCCAGTGCATTATCTCGCCGGCCTGGTCTACAAAACTGGACTTGCAGGCCAGCTTTCCGTCAAAAGGGACAAGGGTGCCCTCCGCAAACCGAACCGAATCCCGCACCGAATCGAGAATGGTGTACTTCGGATTCTCCGGCAGATAAAACGCGTTGGCAAGATCCTCAAGAAGTACATAGTCAATGCCGAACATATAATTCTTCACGGCCTTCTCATTTGCGCCGATGATTTCAATCCTGAGTTTATGCTCACCCTCGCTGAGATCGTGAATACCCATATCCAGTGGGCCGGTCGCAATTACACCGTTGTTGAAAAGGTCGATAGGCTTACCGAGTTTCCTGCCGTCCAGGTAAAGCTGAACAATGCCGTAGTCAATCGCTTTTGTAAGCTGCATTTTCAAACGATACGTCCCGGCCTTCTGCACAGACACGGCCAGATCGAGCGTGTCACCCGGCTTGGCATCGGTCCACCACAAGTGAGCTTCATCGCTCCACTTACCGCCATAACCGCTCATATCCTGCCGCCTGGCGTTTCCTGCCGTCTTTGCCAGAATCCTGATCTTCTCTCCTTCCAACGCATCCTTAACTTTGAATATCTTGATAGGTCCCCAGTAGCCTTTGCGCTGCTCAATAGGCGCCGGCTCATAAGTGTCGCTCTGCCCGGCGGCCTGGTACCAGTACACCGTAGATGCATACAGCGTCGGCTTGCTGTTCGGATAATATTTCTCGATGGCGGCCTCGAACGAACTCTGGAACGGAACGTTGTCGGTGATGTGCCAGCGGTTCACGGAGACATGGCCGCGGTTGTTCATGCTGATCGTCTGATTGTGATAGCAATTTTCGAAAAGCGTGGGATTGCACCAGGCGTAGCCGAAATAATCCTCCGAGCCGGTCCCGATGGTCGAGGGGAATTTCTCGCCGTCAACGAAGAATTTCTCGTCGCCCTCGCCCCACCATCCGCCGCGAGGATTCCACACGTGCAGCATAACGCCGCAGAACCGCCCCCGCCCTTGCGTCTTGAGCATCGTCCAGTCTATCGCCCGGCTCTCCGGCTCTTCGGGCAGAAAAGCGTCTCGATGCCACTTGGCATGAAACCTTCCGAGCTTTTCGATTGGCCTGGCAAGAGGAGCATGATTGATTGTAAAACTAACCTGGCGCTGCTTGTCACCATCGTTGGCCAGCTCTATCAGCGCGCTTTTGCCAAACGGCATATACCAGTTACTATAAAACCCTTTTTCCGTCATCCCCAACGGCAGAGATTTATACTTGTTCACACCCGGAGCAGTCCCGAAGAAATCTCCCAGCGGCGTGCAGACACTCGGTTTCGATTCGCCGTCCCAGTAAATCCGCAAAACAAGCTCACGAAGTATGTCCCGGTCATCGGGAGATTCAGGTAAATCCATATTGACCATGAGAGTCGTAATGGCACGCTTGCCCTTGAGCCTGGCAACCGTCGCGGTTGCGCCGGACCCAACCGTAAGCGGCTCGGCCTCGATAGTGACTTGCCCCCGCCGCCGGCCGGCAGGATTAACACCGGATCGAGTAAGAATCTCATTCGCCTCGTCGAGCGCCTTCGATTCGGCGGCCGACAGTTCCCGCTTGAACGTCGGCAGAATTGTACCCTTCGGATACGTCGTGTATGTAAAGTGATAATACCTGCCCCAGTCCCCTTCGCCGACAATCCTGCACGATTTCTGGAATGGGACCGGCACATAGCAATTCCGCCCCCGCGCGGTCGTGTGCACCAGCGCCGGACGCGTGAAGGGCTCATTCTCGCAGTTGAAGTAGCCGTCGAAAGGCAGATCTACGGCGGGCTGCTTGTTTCCATCGAGATATATCTTGACGTGCCCTTGGTTGGCCAGCGCCGACCATATCCGCCAAATCACCGCCGGGCCTTCGATCTCCGCGAAGACCTGGGTGTCTCCTTCCTTGCGGATGATGCCGTCTCCGTCGCCGTTTGCCGCCCAGTCGATATATTTGCCGGATGCGCTGTCATACTTGCTGCGCCGGTCATAACTCGACCACTGGACGCATTTCTCGCCGGCAACGGGCAGCGTCGCCAGATGCTCCAAATCCGTAAGCCGACCGACAAGATCAACATATGTCAATCTCTCGGCGGCGGTTGCGGGCGATACCCAGCCTAATCCAAAGAATATGCAGATTACGAGAGCAGTTACGATTGAAGGTATGCAGGATTTTCTCATCGTTCACTTCCTTTCATTTTTTGACAGGCAAATGCAGTTTTGCAGGGTGTGCGCTCCGTGAGGAGTCCCCAGGACAGCACACCATTTTCTGCGTATTCTAATAGAAAAGCTCGCTCTTGCCAATGAGTCTTGAAAAATACATTGGCAAAACGAGTTTTTATGAAACGAAGCGATTTTAAACGTCCCGAAAGTCCAAGCAACGGCTTCGCATCGGCAGCCGGAAATGCTTGCTGTCGAAGCTCTTCAGCCTAAACTCAGGTGTTTTTTACCGTAATCTGTTATTCAGTTTTTTCCTGTCTGACCGGCCTTTCCCTGCGCTGCCCCGGCTCGCCTTCACGAGGTCTTTGAATTCTGCCCTGGGATCCGCGCTGGTAGCCGACAATCAGCTTGTCGAGACGGTCGGCCGTCTGTGTGGCTTTTTCTCGTAAAGCCAGCTTGTGAATCTCCCTTAACTCACTAAGTCTCGCCTCAGAGACAGTCGCCGGCCTTCTCGGCCCTCTGAGTTTGGCAAGCTCTTGCTCAATAGCTCTAATTGCGACCTGTCGCTCTCTCATTGCCGCCATCATCTTTTCTCTGAGTTTGGCCCTGTCTTCTGCAGAAAGCTCACGAAGCTGGTTGCGATTTTCAGGCATCCCAACTTCTACGGCTGCTTTTAGCTTGGCAACCTGCGCTTCAATCGCTTTGATCGAATTGAGTTGTGCATCACGCCCCATGCCTCCGGGCCTGGAGCCAAATCTTTCACGCATTTGGTCCCGAAGCTTTGCCCTGTCTTCATCAGACATATTCTCCCATTGCTTTCTTCTTTCGAGCATTTCGGTCCTGAATTTCTCTCGCTCTTCCGGCGTCATATTCTGGAATCTTTGCCTCATATCCGGCCTTTGCACTGCCCGGCCGGCTACCTGCTCATTTTGCCCAAAAGCGTTGTCCGTAAGGACTCCATATGAGAAAGTCACAATCAGAACTGCCAGAACAATGGCGATTGATACTACATACCTTTTCATAACATTAGTCTCCAAAAATAGTTTAATTCTTGCCCAGCTATCCCAATCGGCCAAAACCGGGCTATTTCTCTACATAGAATATCAAATTCATCCAAAAACACAAGCTTTCCCGCCGGTTTTCGAGCTTTATCGCTCTTAAAAAGCCCAAAAGCACGATTCCG
>CAZSOR010000065.1:13320-18093 GCA_964608395.1 uncultured Pirellulales bacterium | reverse complement strand
TATTCACCCCGTGAGATAGGCAAAGACGTTATCTCACGGGGTAAATCGGTGTAAATCCGTGTCGAAAAAAGGCAAAATAATGAAAAAAACGGGTGAAAAAGAGTAGAAAACGACGAAAAATTGAGCTTCATTTGAAAAAACAAAACCAACGCCGACCTTCGGCCGGAAATCCTAAGCACTAAGCTCTAAATACTAAACAATTTGAAAGGGGCGATTTGAAAAAACAAAGCCAATTTTCAAAAGCCAGAATTGGCGTAAGTGTCTATATGAAAGGGTATTATGAAGATTTTCATGCTTTAGGTCGGCGAGAAAACAAAGCCAATTCAAAGCCAATTTTAAGACCATCGCTACCCCCAAAGGGGTAGAACAGAGGTCGGAGGCCGGGCTACGATGGATGACGGATGATGATGGACGGCTCATCCTTCTTGCCTGGTCAATCGCCCCTCGTTGAAGGGTATTTGCAAATTGGACGGCTGGTGCTTTTGGTTTGGAATGGGCAGGAGTGGATTTGAACCACCGACACACGGATTTTCAGTCCGTTGCTCTACCAACTGAGCTACCTGCCCGTCAGGATCAAGTCCCGGCTAAAAAGTTGAATCTAACAAAAAAAACTGATATTGCAAGAAAATTAGGCTATAATTTTTCAAAATTAGACTGGATAAATTATGCTTAGAAAATTGTTCGTGTCGGTCGCGTTCACATTGCTGTGGTATCCTTCTATTAATAACTCAGCGGAGGCCGGAACGAGGCTAATCGGTAAGAAAATCGCAGCCGGAGCCGGGCGGTTTGTTGAAATTTCCGCCGAGGAACTCGAAGACAAAATCCGCGGCGGCCTGCTCGCCCAACTGCTCGGCAACCTTAACGGACTGCCTCACGAGAACAAGTATTACGAGGAGCCCGGAAACATCGAGCAGTACACGCCCGCTCTGGCAGAGGGCGCCCGGACGGATGACGACACGGACATCGAATGGGTCTATATCTCCGCGATGCAGCGGGCCCGGACCGTTCTACTCAGCCCCGAACGGATTACCGCGTTATGGAAACAGCACATCAACGACCACATCTGGTGCGCGAACCTGTACACCCGGCAGCTAATGGATATCGGGATCGATCCGCCGCTTACCGGCAATCTCGCTCTGAATCCCTGGTCCGGCTTCAATATCTCCGGCCAGTTCGTGTGCGAATCGTTCGGCCTGATTGCGCCGGGAATGCCTCAGACCGCCGCCCGCATCGGCCTGAATTACACCCATGTCACCATCGACGCCGAGCCGGCACAAACCACGCAGCTATTCACGGCGATGATCGCCACGGCCTTTTTCACCGACGATATCGACGCTATTCTCGACGCCGGCCTGGCTTCGGTAGATCCCGACAGCGGGATTTTACCAATTATTGCCGATGTTCGCCGGTGGCACAAACAACACGCCGGCGATTGGCGGACTACCCGCCGGCTCATCAGGGACAAATACACGCTCTATGAAAGCAGGACGCGCAACCAGAACGGCTACGAACTCTGCACCGCCGCAACGGTCGCCGCTCTGCTCTATGGCCAGGGTGACCTGGTAAATACCCTGATTCACGCCTTTAATTTCGGCTGGGACGCTGATAACAACGCCGCCACCGCAGCGACCATTGTCGGCGTGACTAAAGGCCGCCGCTGGATGCAGCGGCAGGGCTGGGAAATCAAGGACAGCTATCGCAATACCACTCGACCGTCAATGCCCGAGGACGAGACAATCACCGGCTTCGGCGACCGCATTATCGAAGTAGCCGGTCTCGTCATTATCGAAAACGGCGGCAGCAAAATTCGCCGGGCCGGCAAAGACTTCTATCGCATAAGCGTGCAGGAACCGGCCAACGTCGAAACGCTGCCCGACCCGGACGAGCAAATCGCCGGGCTGCGAATAAAATTAAAAAAACAAATCGAAGCGGGCTTTGCCGATAGCGTCACCGTCCGGCAGCAGGCGAGAGCGGCGTATCTGGCTATCTGTCTGGGTTTGGCCGATGGGCTTCGTTCTAAAGATGCCGGCAGTTGGAAGCGGACGCTGAATGCCCTGGAGGAGTACCCGAAATTGCTGGATGTTCTGTTTAATAAGTCACCGGGGCCCGCCGGCGACAGGCTGCGCGCCGCCGCACTCGATGCGGGACTCAAAAAGCCTTAGCGGCAATATGATCAGTCCGCAGCGTGTGACAGTGTCTGGCAGGAGGTAATCGCCCGGGAAAGCCCGCTGATCGCAGCGGAAATTCTGCTTATCTCATCGGCGGTCAGCTTGTTCTCCGATGGGCGGTAAACCAGAATAAAACCTAATGACGAGCCGAGAAGGCCAAGGGGGATTGTCACTGCGGAAATTTTATTTAATTCGTTCAAGTTGCCATCCAGACCCATTGCAAACATATCATCGATAGTGCACACCTTGTTCGACCTGGAGATACTGTCCATCAGCTCCTGGTTGAAACAATTCTCGATGTATTGCTTCTCGACGGCTATTGGCCGGCCGCTATCGAACATATGAATTTCGAACTTTTCTTCCTGTCGCAGAAAGAAGGTGACATTTGAATCCTCGTTTTCTGCTTTAATAAATTCGACGGCGGTATACAGCAGCTTGTTCAGATCGGTCGTCCCGAGGATAGACTCGTAGAAATTCGCTGCAAAATTTATGATGCCAAGCCTTTTGATAAAGTTTCTCTGGGCCGCAATAAGGTCGTTGCAGAGGATATCGATTTTCAGGTTCTGCTTTTTGCGATCCTTGTTCAGCTTCTTTATCAGCAGGCGCAGTCTTCTGTGCCTTTGTTTATCGTCCACAATTCCTCACTCGTTTGAAAGGTCAATGAAATTAGTAATACTTCCAGGATTTTCTAAGTTCGGCATAATGAAAGCCCGGCTTTACGGAGCAAATCAGGAATTAAGAACTCCCTATAGATAGCCCTATAAACAACCGGTTATCAGCTTTGCAGTTACCGGCGCAGGTCCGGCAAAGAACGCCGAGACGGACCAGCAGGCATCGTTCTTATCCCTGTTTTCGGACTTGTTGTATGATACGAAGAAAGGAAGATGAGTAAAAAAACGATGTGATAAACAGGCTCCAAACGGTTGGTGGGACAAGGTGCGTATCCGGTGATTTCAATTCATGATCTCGCTGCAGGAAAATAGACAGTACCCGATTGCCTTTTTATTTTTTGCTGTAGAGCACAACTTTGCTCATCGAGTCCGAAAAGGCTTTTAGCGGCCTCTTCATAACAGCCAGGCCCGGTTCTGCAGAATTAAAATCGCCGCAGGTTGCCTTCCATAAATCGAGCAGGGTAACCATCCTGGCTCTAATTCTAACGCCGCCGATCCTTCCTCGTTTACATTCCACAATGCCCTGCCTGCTGAGCATCTGTATGACTTTTTGCAGATAGCCTACGGAGAAGTTCAGAGCCTTTGCGATCTCTGACGCTTGAAGATAGTCGGAGTTTTTCCTTTGCTTAAGAAAAAGAACGGTCTCGACTGACATGGTAAAATCCTGATTAATTTTCACAATTACCTCCTTACTTTTCATCACGCTGCCCGGGCCTATCGGCGTACGAGCAGCTTGTCCGATCTATCGGCAACAGCCACATTGCGGACGCGAGCGGCGAAATCATCGACCTCCTCGATTTTCTCGAAGCCGACCACCATTGCATCCACAGAGCCCAGGCCGAGCACGTACCGGACCGATTCATCACGTTTTTCATCACTGTCTCTGAAAGTACCCTCACCAATCAGCTTCATCCCCACGACGCCCTTGCCGGCCTCGTGCAGCGCTTTTAGCACGGGAGCGACCTTCTCCGTCGGGCCGTCCATTTTTGCGCCGTAAGCGTTAATCCTTGCATGAACCGAATCGACCCATGGCTCCTTGACACAGGTCTGCAGTGCCCCCAGCGAGTGGCATGAGACTCCGTGCGCCCGGATGAGACCTTTCTTCTTGAGTTTATCCAGAATGTTCATATAGGTGCCGAGTTCATCCGGCCACTTCTCCGAGACAACGCAGTGCAGCAGAACAAGGTCGATATAATCGGTATCCAGCTCCTTGAGGAAACGCTCTACGACCACATCGGCATCCAGGCGCTGCTGCTCGGGTATTCCGCCGCGACGCCACCATATCTTCGAGACTATAGCATAATCCTTGCGGGGAATCTTCTTTAGTGCCCCCGCCAGGTATGGGTGCGAACCGTAAAGGTCGGCCGCGTCGAATAGCCGCACTCCACGCTCGTAAGACGCCTGGAGCAAACCTTCAAACACTTCTTTGCCCAGGCGGGTCTGGTTTGACTGCCGGTTGCCGCCGCGCATGCCCGTGCCGAAACCGACACGCGAGACCATAATCTTCGTTTTTCCGAGCGGTACACGCTCGTACGGATCGAAATTCGCGGTTTTTTGCCCGGCGCTGCTGATATATCCCGGGCCTAAAAGAAGGCCGCCCATCCCGGCAATCGACCTGACTAAGAATTCACGACGTTTCATTTCCATTGCTGATAGCTCCTCAAATAATTCATGCTTCGCAGCGGCTTTGCAGAGTAGCGTTGTAGCTATGTTTTTATAGCGAAAGAATAGCTGTGCCGAATCGATAATGCAAGAAATTTTTCATCCAATTTTTCCACATATTGCATGCTTAGCACTCAAGCTCCGCGGCGGCAAGAACTTTTCTGCACGTGCAATGATTGCCCAGGTGACATAAAGCAAGCTTCGAAGCAGTGAATTTGGCTGTAAACGAAAAGTCGTCCACTTGCCCGTATCCGATCGTTATGTGCGGAAAA
>CAZSOR010000065.1:8721-13220 GCA_964608395.1 uncultured Pirellulales bacterium | reverse complement strand
GGCTGTAAACGAAAAGTCGTCCACTTGCCCGTATCCGATCGTTATGTGCGGAAAAAAGTTTTCAAAAGCCGATTTCTCAGGATAATTCTTGATCCAGAGCAAAGTTGATTCGCAAGCTATTGGCGGCCAGAGCACCATTTCCGCCGTTACATCATAGCTGAAATACGGCTTCATTCTCCGCATGACTTCCTTATGGAGCGATAGAAGTCTTTCTGTTTTTTTTAATTCAAAAGCGGACACTTTTTCGCCGAGCGAGTTCGTACCGGTATTTATGCCAATAATGCTCAGTTGTCCCGGATTATATTTCTCGGCAATTGATTCCAGAATTTTCTCAATATTGGTAATATCCCGCTCATCCATACACCCCATGGCCAGGGAAATATGCGGCAGGCAGTTTTCTTTATCCAGAATGATTCGGTCGGCATATTGTTCCAATAGTCCTTTATTTGCCTCAATCGCCTGATTCGTCACCCCTTCCGAGGGCAACAATACGACATCTACCGCCATTTTCGCCATTTTGACAGCCCTGATACAAGAGTATTGCCGTTTTTGCCTCAATACGCTGGAATTTAATCACAAGTGCAGCATGGCACAAGGAAAATTTCTTGCAATAACAATCGCCGGGACTATACTTATTTAACTTAACCAGGAGTTTGTGTTCTCATTTTTATGAGGACCCCTCGCCGAAAAGGTGCTTGGGATCTCAGAAAGGATACGGCGATGGCGGAAAAAGATTCTGATTTGAAGAAAATAACGAAGCTCATTGCGATAATGAAAGACAATGGGTTAGAAGAGATTGAAATCAAGCACGGCGACGACAAGATTTTTCTCAAGCGCTCCGGACCTCAACAAGCGGCCATTGGTATTCCCATGATGAGGCCTGAGCCCGGCGTCGTACCTGTCGGCCCCGAAAGCATGGGGGCCGCGAGTCAACCCTCCGCCCCACAAGCCGTCCCAGGCGAAGAAGATTTAATGGAGATAAAATCGCCCATCGTCGGGACCTTTTATGCAACGCCAAGCCCCGATTCCGAGTCTTACGTAGATATCGGCTCGGAAGTCGGTCCGCAAACGGTAGTCTGCATTATCGAGGCAATGAAGGTCATGAACGAGATAAAGGCCGAAACCAGCGGCACGATTGTCTCAATACTCGTAACTAACGGCCAGGCTGTCGAATATGGCCAGGTGCTTTTCAAAGTCAGGCCGGATTAATCATTGATTATTGAGAAGTAAGAATAAAAAGTCAGTAACGCCGAAACAAAAGTAAATCACAAACTGAATTATGTTTTCAAGGATCCTGATAGCAAACCGCGGCGAAATAGCGCTGCGTATCATCCGTGCCTGCCACGAGCTTGATATCGAAGCAGTGGCGGTTTATTCCGAGGCCGACAAAGACGCTCCATACCTGCAGCTCGCCGACGAGGCCGTTTGTATCGGTCCGGCCGAATCCGCGAAAAGTTACCTCAATATCCCGCGTATAATAAGTGCCGCCGAGATTACCGATGTAGAGGCAATTCATCCAGGCTACGGCTTTCTGGCCGAGAACATAAATTTTGCCCAGATATGCCGGGACTGCGGGATAACATTCATCGGCCCGCCTGTTGAGGCGATGCAATTGCTCGGTGACAAGATCCAGGCCCGCAAGCTGGCGTCCAACGCTGGTGTGCCGACCGTGCCCGGTTCCGACGGTGCTCTCGATAAGGATTCTGAAGCCCTTAAACTGGCGAACAAGATGGGTTATCCCGTAATAATAAAGGCCGCCTCCGGTGGGGGTGGGCGCGGTATGCGAGCTGTGCATAACGATATGAATTTGCGTTCGGCATTCAGCTCCGCACAGGCCGAGGCAAAAGCCGCATTCGGTGACGGCAGGGTCTATCTGGAAAAACTTATTATCGAACCCCGGCACGTTGAAGTCCAGGTAATGGCCGATCAGGAGGGCAATGCATTACACTTCTACGAAAGGGACTGCTCCACTCAGCGAAGACATCAGAAAATGATCGAGGAATCGCCCTGTCCCGTTTTGGATAAGCGTACAAGGGAAGAGCTTGCCGAAGCCGCCTTGAAGATTATCAAAATGGCCAAGTATGTTAACGCGGGTACAGTCGAGTTTCTTCTGGACAAGGATAAAAAGTTTTACTTCATCGAGGTAAATACACGGATTCAAGTCGAGCACCCCGTTACCGAGATGGTCACCGGCCACGACCTGATTAAGTGGCAGTTGAAGATCGCCGCCGGAATGCCCATGAAATTAAGCCAGAGGAATATTAAACATACGGGCGTTGCAATCGAATGCCGGATTAACGCCGAGGACCCCGAAAAGGGTTTTGCTCCTTCGCCCGGCACGATTACCAGGTATATTCCGCCCGGCGGCCCCGGCGTCAGAGTCGATACGCACGTTCATCAGGGATGGGTGGTTTCGCCGAGCTACGATTCGATGATTGCAAAGGTCATCGTCCATAAACCGACGCGGAGCGAAGCCATTGCAACAATGAAAAGAGCCCTGCGGGAATTTGTTATCGAGCCGATCAAAACAACGATCCCCGCCTGCCTGGACATCCTCTCACACAACCTCTTCGTTAAAAACAAAATCGACACCGGCTTCGTCGAACGAAACTTCTGATCTTGTAGTTCGGATTAAGCGTTACGAAAGACGAATCATTTTTCCGGTGCGATTAAGTCTTCGTAGGTTTCGCGTTTTCTTATGACTGAGGAATTTTTACCGTCAACGAGGACTTCGGCAGCCCGGGCCCGGGCGTTGTAATTGCTGCTCATCGTGAAACCATACGCGCCGGCGGTAAAGACCGAGAGCAGGTCACCGCGTTTTGTCGGCGGCAGAACTCTGTCCTTTGCGAAGAAGTCCGCGCCTTCGCAGATCGGCCCGACGACATCAACGACTTCTGCACTTTCCATCTGCATATCTTTATTGCGCTTTTGAGGCACAAACTTTTCGTTCACTTTGGCGGGCCAGATGAAATGGAACGCATCATACAACGATGGGCGAATCAAATCGTTCATTCCCGCATCGACAATGACAAATTTTTTGCTGCCCCCGCGTTTGATATAAAGGACACGGGTGAGCAATATCCCCGCGTTGGCACAGATGCTCTTGCCCGGCTCAAGAATGAGCTTGATGTTTTTATCCTTCAACAACGGGACAATCCCCGCCGCATATTCGGCCGCCGAAGGCACTGTGCCGGATTCATAGTCTGCACCGTAGCCGCCGCCCAAATCGAGAGCTTCGATTTCATGGCCCTGGCTGCGCAGCCTGTCGATAAGCGGCAGAATTTTCCTCACGGCCTCAACGTACGGGTCAATTCTCTTCCCGCCGGTGCCCAGGTGCAAGTGCACCGCGCAAAGACTCACCGCCGGATTGTCGCCGTAATCGGCAAAAACTTTCACGGCCCTTTCGATATCGACGCCGAATTTTGTTTCTTTCTTACCCGTGGTCAGAAAAGCGTGGGTTTTATAATCGACGTCGGGATTGACACGCAAGGCGACTTTTGGCCGTTTTCCTTGTTGTTCGGCCAGCCGAATCAGGTTTTCCAGCTCCGCTTCCGATTCGATGTTGAAATAGCCGATCCCGGCGTCTAATGCCTCGATCATCTCGGTATCGGTTTTGCCGACGCCGGCAAAGACCGTTTGTGACGGGTCGCCGCCGGCCTGCAATACACGGTACAATTCTCCGCCGCTTACAATATCAAATCCGCTGCCCGCCTCGGCCATAAACTTGAGGATATTGACATTGCCGCAGGCCTTGACGGAATAGCAAATTGTCGTGTCGAGTTGGCTGTAAGAGTGCTGAATTTTTAGCAGATGGTCCTTGAAAGTCGCTTTGCTGTAGATGTAAACCGGCGTGCCGACCTGTTCGGCAATCTTTTCAACGCTCACGTCTTCGGCGAATAATGCACCGTTCCTGTAATTGAAATAATCCATATTGCTACTCTCTTTTTGAATCACCCTTATAAATCATATACTTCCGTATTGTTATGGATAAATAGTATAACGATTGCCGCGTTGATTGCAATAGGACCGTTGGGCCCGGTGCGAGAGGAGGGAGCACAATTCGATATAAAAAAAATGGAAGGCTCCACTTCATCGATAGGACCTTCCATTTTCAACGTAATTCGCTTTAGCCGACAGCCCGCTGATATCCACAAGGGCAAGCGAACCTGTGACCAAATTGCTACGCTATCTTCTCTTTTTCTTCTTGGCTTTCTTCTTAGCCTTCTTCTTAGCTTTCTTCTTTGTTGCTTTCTTCTTAGCTTTCTTCTTTGTCTTCTTCTTTGTCTTCTTCTTTGTTGCTTTCTTCTTTGTCTTCTTCTTTGTCTTCTTCTTTGCTACTTTCTTCTTCGCTTTTTTCTTTGCTTTCTTCTTAGCCATTATTTGTCACCTCCTTTTGGCTGACTTAAATCCTTTTATATTTTTGGCTAACATCACAATACTGATCAACATTAAACACTTTAACGAAAAATGATACAAAAAAATAAAATTTTTATCCACTT
>CAZSOR010000065.1:0-8621 GCA_964608395.1 uncultured Pirellulales bacterium | reverse complement strand
AACATTAAACACTTTAACGAAAAATGATACAAAAAAATAAAATTTTTATCCACTTTTTTTATCGTCTAATAGTTTAAGAATACTTGACTAAATTTTTTGCTATCAATGTTTTACATAACCTCATAAATTCTCTACTATACACTTTATTGAGCATAAGCAAAATTACACTTTAAAAGTTTTATCTTTTATTGACACGATTTGTTGATTGAGGTTTTGTAATTTTCTCTATAATATTTTCTGATAATAACAAATAGTTCGGTTGTTGATAATTTATGGCAGGAAGAAAAATAGCTTTGTTCGGAGGCACTTTCGATCCGATTCATCTCGGTCATACGACTGTCGCCGCTGATGCTGCCGAGAATATCGGCGCGGAGAAAATCATTTTCGTTCCTGCAAAGCGTTCTCCGCTGAAAGGTTTCTTACCCAGGGCGAATGATAATCATCGATTGAAAATGATCTCTCTTGCAATCGCCGGCGAGAAGAATTTCCAGGTCAGTGACTACGAATTGAAAAGACCGGCGCCGAGCTACACACTTGCAACGATACGGAAATTTCAGGCTGACTACGGCAGCGAGACTTCGATTCATTGGCTCATCGGCGCCGACGGTGTCGAAGATTTGACATATTGGTACAAGATTGCCGAGCTGATCGATGCCTGCAATTTGACTACGATGTACAGGGCCGGCTGCGAGCCTCCGGACTTCGCGAAATTCGAGGAAATCTGGGGCCGCGAGCGCATCGAAAAGCTTCAGCGAAATATTATCCAAACACCTCTGGTGGATATAAGCAGCACGGAAATACGCAATATAATAGCGATAAACGGCGATTTTACCAAAATGCTGCATCCGGCCGTCGCCGACTATATTCGCAAAAACGGCCTTTACCAATCGAAAGATACGGCAGGTGGCGGATAGCAGATTTTGTTGCTATTCAGCACTTTTCTCGACCGATTTAACGAGCCAGTCGCACCAGTTATCCATGCCGTCTCCTCTCCTGGCCGAGATCGGAAAAATTTCAATCCCCTTATTGAGCCTGCGGGCATCGGACTTGGCTCGTTCGATATCGAAATCAACCTGCCCTCCGTCGAGCAGGTCAATTTTATTTATTAACAGCACCTTTGACTTGGCGAAAATAACAGGGTACTTGGCCGGCTTGTCGTCACCCTCCGGAACCGAAAGCACGACTATTTTGCCGCTCTCACCCAACTCGAAAGCCGATGGGCAAACGAGATTGCCTACGTTCTCGATCAAGATCAAATCCAAATCGTCGACGGGCAATTGCTTCAAGGCGTCGCTTATCTGGATCGCCGACAAATGGCATGCACCTTCGGTGTTTATCTGGACGACCGGCGCCTCGGTTGCTCTGATTCTCTCGGCGTCGATGTCGGTTTGAATATCGCCCTCGATCACGCCGATTTTAATTTTGCCTTTCAACTCGTTTATCGTTCTTGCCAGAATTGTCGTCTTGCCGGAGCCGGGAGACGAAATAATATTCAGGCAAAGTTTTTTCTGCTGAGTGAAAAAAAGTAAATTTTCGAGAGCATATTTTTCGTTTTCACCCAGAATTTTTTTGCCTATATCAATTTTTTTCATAACGTTACTCCGTTTGAAATTCTATTTCCTCCAATATCAAAGGCGCATCCGGCTGCAATTCGAAATCGTCGCCGCCGCACTTCGGACACTCCGGAAGTGACAGTTCGACATCGAAGTTTCGGTCACAATTCTTACATCGCGCCCGGATCGGCTTGTGTTCCACATGAAGTTTCACACCTTCACACGGCGTATCTTTGGCAATCGCCTCGAAGGCAAAACGAAGTATCTCGTCACTGACAGGGTTGAGCATGCCGCAACTGATTTTAGCCGAAATGGGTTTAGCATTATTTTTCTCGGCTTGTTCGGCTATGATTGCCATCAGGCTCTGGGCTACCATCGTTTCGTGCATCAGCATATCCTCGGCAACTCGCGCCCGTACGGCATTTGAACGATTCTTTTCCCGCCGATCCGCGTTTCAATTTCCACCAGGGGCACATCAAGAGTCCCTACAATCTCGCCGATGATATTTGCCTCTTTACCCAGCTTATTATTTCTACAGATGTTCAAACATTCGTCAGCGGATTCCGGCGAGACAATCGCGACGAATTTGCCTTCATTTGCGATTGCCAGTACATCGAAACCAAGCATGTCGGCTGCAGCCTGCACCGCGGGCCTGATCGGTATATCAGTTTCGCGAATTTCGACGCTCAGAGCGGTACTTCTTGCGATTTCATTCAGCGTCGCAGCCAATCCACCGCGGGTCGGGTCCCGCATGAACTTTATGCCGCTCGTATTTTCCAGCAGCTCACCAATCAATCCGGCCAAAGACGCACAATCGCTTTTCAACTGCGATCGAAATTTCATCTCTTCCCGCTGCGAAATAACGGTCATCCCATGGTCGCCGATCGTGCCGTTGATAATGATTTTGTCCCCGACGGCAATCTTTTCGAAGCCCAGATCCACGCCGGCCAGTCTAATCCCGATTCCCGCTGTGTTGATAAAAATCCTGTCCGCGGCCCCGGACTCAACGGTCTTGGTGTCGCCGGTAACGATATCGACGCCGACCTGGCGGGCAGTCTCACCTACACTCACCAAAATTTTGTCCAGCAATTCCATTTCAAAACCATCCTCGATTATCAAAGATAACGCCAGGGCAACAGGTTTTGAACCGGCGACAGCAAGGTCATTGACGGTCCCGCAAACGGCAAGTTTCCCGATATCTCCGCCATTAAAAAACAGCGGCTTGACAACGTAGCTGTCCGTCGTAAAACACAGCGAGCCTGAAGCCAGGTTAAGCCTTGCCGAATCACCTAATTCGTCCAGGGCATCATTTTTAAGGCCTGGCAGGATATGCTGGCGGATCAAATCGTCCATTAGTTGTCCGCCGCCGCCGTGGGCGAGTAAGATTCTGTCGTTTCCGGTTTTTTTCATCGTTAGCGTCTTTTTTCCCGGCCATATTTAAACCACGCTGCACAGGCACCCTCGGAACTTACCATGCAGGGTCCAACCGGCTCTTGCGGCGTGCAGTCCCGGCCGAACAATCCGCATTCCGTCGGCTCTATCAATCCGCACAAAACTTCGCCGCAGCGACAGCCTTTTATTTCTTCGCTCGGTTCTTCGCTTATACCAAATCGCCTGATAGCGTCGAACGGCTCATACTTGTCTTTTAATTTTAGCGTGCTCTTTTTTATTTCCCCCAGCCCTCGCCAGTAACCGTCCGCCGGCTCGAAGCACTCATTAACTATCTGCTGAGCAGCAATATTACCTTTTTCCGTCACTACCGCCGAATATATCGATTTCAGCTCGGCTTTGCCCGCCGAAAGCTGTCGGCAGATTTCGCAGAGCCCTTCGATAATCTGCACCGGCTCAAAGCCTGCCACCACACAAGGCCGGCTGAAGTCTTCCACAATCTCAGCAAAGGCTCCATAACCGATTATCGCGCCGACATGTCCCGGGCAGAGAAACGCGTTGATATTATGATTTTTCTCCGAGAGCAGTACTCGCATCGCGGGGACCACCAGTTTGTGCCCGCTGAAAATGCAGAAATTATCGATTGCCCCGGCGGCCGCTTCTTTCACGACGACAGCCGTGGCCGGTGCCGTAGTTTCAAAACCAACCGCAACGAAAACAACTGTCTTGCCGGGATTGTCCTTAGCCAACTGAAGTGCATCTTCGCTGCTCAGGACGATTTTAATGTTGGCTTTTGTTTGCTTTGTTTCGAGCGAGCCATCTTTGCCGGGAACGCGAATCATATCGCCGTAGGTGGCGATTATGCAGTCATCGCGGTCGGCCAACCGCAGAACGGCGTCGATATAGCCCTGGTCGGTTACGCAAACCGGACAGCCCGGCCCGGACAGAAGTTTGAGGTTATCCGGCAGAATCGACCTTATGCCGCTACGGAAAATAGAGACCGTGTGAGTGCCGCAAACCTCCATGATATTGATTTGCCGCCCTAAAGTTTTACAGGCGGCGTTAATAATATCCTGCGCTTTGTTAATTCTATCGAGCATAATTCTCGTATTTCGTATCTTTTTTCACACCTTCTTATCCTGAAAGCCGGTTCTCCGTATCCATGAACTCGTTTATTTCCGAAATAAGCTGCCAGGTCCTTTTTCCCTCTTCCTCATCGACGAGTGAAATCGCAAAGCCGGCATGGACCAATACCAAATCGCCCAATTTGGCCTCCGGCAGCAGTGTAGTCTTAGCATTGAAGCAGTTGCCCATCGCATCGACAACCGCTTTATCCCCATCTAATTCAATTATTCTTGCCGGTATCGCCAAACACATGATTCGTCTCTCGTGATTCGTAATTTATTGGTTATCTCAGATTTTATGTCTATTCTATCCGACAATGCGTTTCAGGTCAATCTTCGGCTTGTTTTTGGTATATGCGGACATAGTCAACTTCAAATTTTGCCGGGAATTTCGTATTTGAAGGGTCGCCCCCGGCTTTGCCGCCAATCGCGAGATTAAGGATTATATAGTGCGGTTGATGGAATGGATTTTTCCCTTCCTCGTCTTTGTTGATTGTCTTGCTAAGATCGACCTGGTTAAGAAGCATATCGTCAACATAGAGCTTGATGCTGTCGGCATCCCAGTCCATCCGCCAAATATGAAATTTTTCAGACCAGTTGGGATCGTTGAATTCGGTTATCGGTTTTTTGATATCGTCCCACTTCGGTACCCATCGCTTTTCAGTGGCCCATGCCGCGTTTGCCAGAAGCACGCCCCGGTAGTATTCCATAATATCGATCTCGCCATTACTCGGCCACGACCCTTCAATGCCTAATGTCCAGAAGGCAGGCCATAGGCCGGGGCGTGTATCGATCCGGCCGCGCATTTCGAAACGACCGAACTTCCAGCTATGCAAACGCCTGGTCGTCAGGCTTGCAGAGGTGTACTCGGCATATTCTCTGTTTTGCCTCCAGTCCCTGCCGTCAGCACTGTAGCGGGGATTCTCTTTGCGCTGACGCCGGCCCTCGATGATGAGCATGCCGTCTTCACATCGCGCATTTTCCGGCTGGTACCACTGCAGCTCCTGATTGCGAACGAAGCCTCGCTCGTATGTCCATTTGTTGGGATCAGGCCGGCCCTCTTTGTTGAATTCGTCCGACCAAACCAATTTGAGCCCGGTTGACGGATTGCTATTACTACTCGATCCGGTCTCATTCGCTATGATTGTTAAAGTCATAATGGAGATCAGGCAGATAATGACGTAAACATGTAATTTATTCATAAGGTTTCCTCTTTTTGTCCTAAGTTTTGTGCCATAATCCGGGCGGCGATGGCTGCCTGGCCGGGGGAGATGCCGCCGTCGTTGCATGGGACTTTGCGGTTAAATAATACGGTGAAATCGTTTTGTTTCAACAGATTCACCAAGCGGTTTATCAAATAGCGATTACAGAACACTCCGCCGCTCAATGCGACGGTGTTGAGCTTCGTCGATTCTCTCGCTGCTTTGGCCATCTCAAGCAGGGCGGCGGTAATTGTATTGTGGAACTTCGCTGAGATTGCTGTCGCGGGCCGGTCATTTTGGATATCATCTATAATCTGCCTTATCATCTTACCCAAATCGAGCTGCAATGGTTTTTCGGCAGTATTTATCAGTTCGAATTCATAATGTTCTTCAACGCCGCCAGCGATAATCGCCTCCAGTGCCATCGGCAACTGCGCATCGAAATGGTTGTAGCTTCCCAGGCCGAGCATGGCCGCGACGGCATCAAATACCCGGCCGAGGCTGGAAGATTCCACGCAATTAACGCCTTTCTCAAGCTGCTCCGATATCATTTGCAGCCTGCTTTTGTCAGGCTCGATCCGCTTGAGCAGCCAGTCGAATTGCTCTAAAGTGAATTTGCCGCCGTATGCTTTTTTTAGCAATGACAAAGCCGGTCTTATGGCTTCCTTGCTTGCCTTGTCACCGCCGGCCAGAGAGTAGTAAGACAGATGTCCGAATCGCTCAAACTTTTCCAACGATGCAATCAGGCATTCGCAGCCCCAGATCGCGCCGTCGGTTCCGTAGCCGGTGCCGTCCGCAGCAAGTCCGATTACAGGTACTCCGAGACTGTGCTCACCCAGAACAGATGCGATATGGGCCCAGTGGTGCTGAACCTGGATAATCTTCACATCCGGCATCGAAAGGGCGTGTCGCGTGGACAGATAGCCGGGATGCAGATCGCAGGCTACAATTTTCGGCTCGACTTCAAACAGTCCCCGCAGGTGCTCGATCGAATCGATATAGTGATGATAAACTTCCGCGTCTTCGAGGTCGCCTATATGCTCGCTGCAAATGAGCTGATTTTGCTTGGCGAAGCAAAAAGTATTCTTCAAATCCGCCCCGGCCGCGAAAATGTCCCGCCGGCAGCTTTTCTCCATAATAATCGGAGTCGGAACATACCCCCTGGCCCTTCTCAAAAAAGCAGGCTGCCCATCAACAAAATGCAGAATCGAGTCATCGACCTGCCGGTAAATTTCCCTGTCGTGCATCAGGAAGGCGTCCGCAACGTCGCCGAGCCGTTCGAGCGCCTTATCGTTTTTACAAATCAGCGGCTCGTCGGAAACATTGCCGCTGGTCATCACCAGGACCTTTATATTCTGTGCAAAAAGCAGATAGTGAAGCGGCGCGTAACACAGCATAAAACCGTAAGTGTCAACACCTTCGGCAACCGATGGAGCTATGGGGCTGTCAGGCTTTTTGGACAGTAGGACAATCGGGCTTTGAGGACTCCTCAAAAGCCGCTCAGCGGTATCATTAACGATTGCATATTCTTTTATCTGTTCGATTGAAGCAGCCATCATAGCGAAAGGTTTATGGTCTCGCTTTTTGCGCCGGCGCAATCGCTGCACAGCCCGGCTATTAAGCGCGTCGACTGCTAAATGAAACCCGCCTATTCCTTTTATCGCCACAATTTTTCCGGCCAAAAGGAGCTTCGCAGCTTCGGCGATTACTTTCTCGGTCTGCGCGGTTATTGTCCCGCCGGTATTGTCTGTTAGCAGAATTTGCGGCCCACAGCTCGCGCAGGCGACCGGCTGAGCGTGGAAACGGCGGTCATTTACATCCGTATATTGAGCAGCACACTTGTCGCACATCTGGAAAACCGACATCGTTGTATTCGGCCTGTCGTACGGGATGGTCTTTACGATTGAATACCTCGGCCCGCAATTGGTGCAGTTTATAAAAGGATAGCCGTAGCGAAAATCTTCCTCGTCGGCCATTTCCGCAAGGCAGTCCCGGCACGTGGCGATATCGGCGGTCACCTGTGACAGCGGCGCCCCGAGCGAGTCGCTCGTCTCGATGACGAATTCGGCTTCGGACTCGATCACCGGTATATCGACGGCATCGCAGGATGTTATCACTGCCAGCGGTGGTTTGTCGGCGTCGGATTGCAGCCGGGCCAGAAATTCAGCTATTTTTCCCGCCTCGCCCTGCAATTCGACCGTGACGCCCTTCGTATCGTTATATACGATACCGGACAGTTCCAGCGACCGTGCTATTCTGTAGACGGCCGGCCGAAAACCAACGCCCTGTACCCGCCCGGTTATCGATATTCTTCGTCTCTTAATCAAAATTCTGCCTTTGTCCTTTCGACAGTTCCTGATACGCCCGCCGCCACTCGTGGTTCTTTGAAAAGCATTATAATTCGGCCGCGGAAAAAAGACAACCAGCCGTCTTATAACTCAACGTTTGGAGCAAAAAGATAAAAAAACAGAATTTTCTTGCCGATATTGATGTTATGTGGTAATATTATCCACTTCTGGGGCCTTAGCTCAGTTGGGAGAGCGCTTGCATGGCATGCAAGAGGTCGTGGGTTCGAATCCCATAGGCTCCATTTCTGAATTTTCAGCCATTTCTCGACAAGCGGCTCTCCAAAATATATATTATCACCGGGCCGACGTAATTGGATCACTGAAAAGATTTATATTAGAGGCGTGTAAAATGCACAGTATCTCCCGAAGAGACTTCGTCAAATCGACTGTTTTATGCGGGATCGGAGCAGGCGTCATGTCCTGCCAGCCGAATCTCCGGAGCACGAATCAAAACAAGACTCGTTACATCGCGGCCTACGATACCGAGTCGCCGGGTTGTCTCGCAGCGTGTCGTAAAATCGTAAAGGTCCACAGGCGATTCGAGATGCCGGCAACATTTTTCATGCTGGGCAAGACGCTCGACGCCAATCCCGCCGAATATCGCAAACTTCTGGATGATCCTCTTTTCGAGATTGCAACGCATACCTACTCGCATCGAATGCTGCGTGATAATGAATTCTGCGGCTCGGCCATCCCGCCGGAAGAAAAACAAAAGGAAATCTTCAAAGGGAAAGAGTCCGTCGAGCGTGTTTTCGAGCGGCCCTGCATAGGTTTGCGGCCGGGCTGCGGCTTCGACAACGCACTTAAAGGCGAACCGGAAGTATTGGAATTGCTTCGCCAGGCAGGTATTCAATACATCAGCAGCCTTCTCTGGGGACCGGACTATTCGCTCCCGGCACTGTTGCGGGAGCCTTTCAACTATAAGGATGAGGGCTTCCCGGATATATGGGAGCTGCCCGGCCACGGCTGGCATGAAAATCTTCTTAAAGACCATAACGGGTGGGG
>CAZSOR010000064.1:13218-18100 GCA_964608395.1 uncultured Pirellulales bacterium | reverse complement strand
CATCCCGGAGACGGACGCTTCGAATACTAAAGTATCATCAACGACTCCCTGGATACTTGTTGTAACGTGGCTCGCCCGTTTTCTTCGCTTATATTTTGTAATGTGGCCAAGCAGAAATAGCCTTTTGCCCGGTTCGATTATAGAGCGGAACTTTGCTGATTCTATGCCGGCAAAACCAACAAATCCCTGCTCGTCAAAAATCTGCTTCATAAAGAAACTTGAAAGCTGGGCCGCTGCCTCGACCATAATCACGCCCGGCATCAAAGGCCGGCCCGGAATGTGGCCGCGAATCCAGAATTCGTTTTCTGTTACATCCTTATAGCCCAGAATAAGAGATTTTTCCTTATCGTACCAAAGAATGCCATCCAGATGCTGCATCTCAAATCGCTGTGGATTTATTTTGCAGATTGCTTCCTTGTCAAAGACAGGTTTTGCTTCAAGGTCTATCTGGGATAAATCAAATAATAATGGAGGCGGCATTGTTGATCCTGAAAATAAAACCCTCACTATAGTATTGTGTAAGGTGTAGCTGCTCTTTTTACACAATACTTCGATACACATGGCGCATTACGTGAGAGACACCACATGCTAAACACAATAACAGCGGGTGTTTACAAGTACTTATGATGTTTTATTGAGCTGATCTGATTTCAAGGACTCGGTTGCGAACAAGCTGAGAAGCCTGCTTGATTTTCTGCATTTGCTTACGAACTCGCGTCCCTGCTGCCTTATTACCACCTTCGGCTTTGCTGATGTCTGCCTCGATTTCAGCTACCAGCACTTTAAGATCTTCGTACTCTTGCATTAAAATAATCTCCACTTTTTAGATTAAAAATCTACTTAGAGCAGGTTAAAAATCATTATAAACTTAACGATCTAAAAGTGCTTTGTCAAAGAAAAATGCCCTTTTTACAAAAAAAATCAATATTTTTTTTGCCGGTCAGGTTTTGAGTTTTTTGGTAAGTTCGGCGATTCTCCGGCCTCGGCGTATACACTGCCGCTTAACTCTGTCATCGGGCTTGCCGATTGAAACCGGCCCATAGTGGTCACCCTGCGGATCGCCCTGAACGAGACAACCGGCTATGAGCATCACTTCGATTATGCCCATGATAGTGGTTTCATTGCCGCCCGCGATATTTGCCGAGCTGCTAAACGCAGAGCCTACTTTGCCGTCGAGTTTGCCGTGAAAAGCGACTGAATCGTCGAATAGCTGCTTAATCGGTCCTGCCATATGGCCATAATAAGTGGGTGAGCCGACAACTATCGCATCGTAATTCAGCAGATCCTGGGCCTCTACATCGCTTACGGATTTGCATTCGGTTTGCAGGTCTGCCTCATTCATTGCCTTGGCTATTATCTCCGCCATTTCTTTTGTATTACCGCTTCTTGAATAATAGATAACTATTGCCTTTGCCATTTTTGCTCCTTTTTATAACTTTCGGGAAGCAGATATATCTCTAATACAAATTTAATTGAATACAGGACCACCGAAAGGTCTTTGTTTTAGATTACAATCATATACAAGGTAACAATAAAATTCCAGAGTTACATTTCTAACTTAGCTATCGGGGCTGCATAAAATCTTCAAGATTTGACATTCGGTCTTTCTAAATGCTAAAATCACTTACTTACTCAAACTGACCGATTCGCGCTGTCATCCCTGCGAAAGCAGGGATCCAGTAACGTGATGGGTATTATGGATTCCCGCTCCCCGCTTTCGCGGGGACAAGTTTACACCTGCGAAAGCAGGTGCGGGAATGACAAATTGTGTTATATTGTTGTCATTGAACGACTTACTATTTCAGTCGGTTCAAAAACGGTCAGTTTGAGTTACTTACTTATCGATTTAGCCAATTTACCGGGAATCAGAGGAATGGTACGAATTCTGAGTGTGATAGTAAACGGTCATTGGAGGCCGGGAATAGGCGATCCGACCTTCATGGGATGGTTAATAACAGCAGCGTATTTGATTGTTTCCGTATTGTGTGGAGTTTGTGCCTGGCGCACAGACAGAATTTCTCCTATCAGCCGGTTCCGCCACCATTGTGCGTTTTGGTGGTGCTTAGCGGTGGCTATGTTACTAATGGGTATTAATAAACAGTTAGATATTCAGTGCTTGTTTATCGCTGTCATCAAGAAAATAGCCCTAAATCAGGGATGGTATTCACAGCATCAAACCTTACAGGTGTGGTTCATCGCATGTATTGCGATATTCGGCCTGGTTTTATTAATATGGTTGGGATGGAAATTGAAAGGACTGTGGCGGCAGTACGGACTGGCACTGTTTGGCATTTTGCTGCTGATTACCTTTGTAATTATCCGAGCTGCTCCTCTCAATCATGTGGCTGGATTTTATGGCTGGCAACCGGTAATAGGACTGATAAATTCCATTCTGGAACTCGCCGGTATCGGATTGGTTGGAATATCTGCTCTGATGGGTATATATCGAGGTACAAAGCAAGCCGCCAAAATCACAGAATCCTGATGTCGCCCTTTTATCGAGTTTTTCAATTTTACGCTTAGCGGCGCAGATAAGGGAGCTTTTCCGCAAGAGGTACATTGTTACCGAACTTATCCTCGCCATATCCGGATTCGGCTAATAGTTTGATATCGGCTAAGACTCGCGTATCACCGATAAATTTTGCAGTTAATTTGACTTTCACGTCGATCTTACCCATCGCAAG
This sequence comes from uncultured Pirellulales bacterium, assembly GCA_964608395.1. Classification (GTDB taxonomy): domain Bacteria; phylum Planctomycetota; class Phycisphaerae; order Sedimentisphaerales; family Anaerobacaceae; genus JAFGPJ01. Next base: position 15,416 of record CAZSOR010000064.1, on the reverse strand, counting down.
CAGCCTGGCCATCTCGTCAACAACCTTCTCCAGCAGTGTACCTTCCTTTCGGGCGGGCTCTTCCGGCAACTGCAGGGGTTGTTCGTAAAGTATGAGTTTGCTACGCCCGGCTAAGGTCAGCACCAGCTCCCGGATAGTGTCATTGAAATCACTTTCGTTGTCCTGTTTCCGGTCAAGCTTGAGACGGACGATTTCTTCGGCAAGCCATCGCCGTTTTTGTGCATTGATTTTTTCATTAGCTCGGAACAGCCCGAGCGGTGAACTGGCATCATAAGCCTCATCGTCCAGCTCCATCTGAACCGCGCTGCCGTAATGCAGCGCAATCTTGGCGATCAGTGTGGATGGGCGAACATGGAATCCGCGATAAGAAGGCACGGGGACCTCGATCTCGCCAATTTTAGCATATCGATTGAGCATCTCATGGCAGAGGTGTTCGGCACAGCCGATATAGAGATTGATGTGTGTAATCGAGTACCTCATCAGGACATCCAACAGCACGTCGGTCTTGACTATCGGCTCCTGCCGGCCCGGCGAGTCGCACGGCTGCTTATTCACGTGCCGTTCATAGTGGTGAACGAACAAGGTCGCCGTCCTGAGCAAATGAAATACAACACTTATGTGCCCTCTGAGAACAGGTAAATCAGTATCAAGCTGAGCGGCTTCCGTGCCCGAAACGTACGTATCATACAATGACTGAAGGCTATGGAATCGAAGCTCGATACTCCGCAGTTTTTTCTCACTAACCGAGTCCCTGACATAAGAAGCGAATTTTTCGGGCTTAACCCGGCTGGCAGCGCGTACATCTTCACTATCGACAGCAAGGTTCAAAAAGGCTGTGGTCAGGAGGGTTACTGTTTCTGCGATTTCAATTTTGCGCGTTTGGCAGTGGTGTTCCAGACAGCCTGGAGGGAGTTCTTCGGAATAAGATTCCTCGCGCAATCTCTGTGACGGAACCGGCAAATCAAGCTGCTGGGCTTTGGTGAGTATCTGCTTTGCTACCTGCTGAAGGATACTGACCGTGAATTCAAGTGTATCTTCCGTCGCCTGGGCAAAATCCTGTTCGATTGGTAACAGGCGATAAGTAGGCAATGAATATCGGATATGAAGCAGTTCGTAGCTTACATCGGAAAAGTGCTTAATTGCCGCCGTTAGCGACCTGAACGCACACCATTGGCAGTTGCTGCCTGCTCCATACCTGTCGAGGAACTCCTCAATCTGTGTTGATTGCGATAGCAGGGCACCTATCAACGGACGTATCATGATATCTTGAGTCGATTTGCATTCGGATATATGCTTGGAAAGACCCATTAAGGTCAGGGCACGTTTTGCGATTAGCTCTCGAAACATCTTATCGGTCATTACTGCTGTCGAAACCATATATGTTACTTTTTCCTTATCTCCAGGGGAGTGATTTGCGGCTCACTGAAATCCTTTGGTATCTTGAACTCGAAGACTTTTTTGTCGATGCCTTTGTTAACTTTCGGCTTTAGGAACTTTAACTCTACAATGTCTCCGAACGGAGGCTCCGGCTCACTTTTTACAGCTACAATTTTTGCCGGCAGGTTCAATTTCTCATCAATCCAAAAGTCTATTGAAATATAGTCATCTTTATAAATCGAATTCGGCTTAACCTTCAGATGCACTTGAATAAATTCTTTCGATTCGGTTTTTTGGGGCTCGACCAGGTTGACCTCAAACTGTTTTTTCAAATCCTCTATTTTGCTGAAGCCAAGCATTGGCAAATTTCTGCTTGCCAGTTCGAAGACATCCGTCGGTTTGTTCGGATCGTTCGGCTCGGCCAATTGGTAATATTTCGCTTCTTTGATCTGGTAATCGAGATGTGCAAGCCAGATGCCTTTCAATTCACGGTAGGGAACAGGCAGTCGTGCCCCGTCGAGAACAAAATACTGTTCGAGAGTCTTCTGTTCTTTTTCATCGTCCTGTCGGATCGTATTGAAGTGAATACTCAACGTGGATGTTTTACCTGATCGCGCATAATACAAGAGACCTTTCCACAGCGATTCCGATTCGAGCAGCGGCTGGCTGAATTTGTACTCGACCTGGCTCTGGAAGGATTTAAGCTCCGAGGTCGTCTTGTTCAGTTTATCCAAAATGATGCTCAGGGGATCATCTTTGGGAATTTCCTGTTGTGGTTTTTGTGAATCTTCCGTGCAACCGGAAGCCCAGCAGGTACCTGC
>CAZSOR010000064.1:10434-13118 GCA_964608395.1 uncultured Pirellulales bacterium | reverse complement strand
TCCTGCGGTTTTACGCCGAATTGCCGGCACAACTCAATGACGCCGAATGCATCGGGTTTGACGGGCCCATCCTCTCTACCGATGACTGCATCGAACTTGAGCTTATGTTTCTGAGCAATGGCATAGGCATTGTCTCGCTTGTTACGAGTCAATATCCCGATATGAATGCCTGCTGCACGAAGCGCCGACAATGTTTGATCGGCACCGGCGTTAAGTTTGGATTCTATTACGGCCTTTTGCTCGTGAATAAAGAGTATTTTCTCTGCCTTCCGGCGTAGTTGCGGATTCATTTTCTCCATTGATTCCAGGAGAGGACCAGAATCTATGGATAATCCAATCTCCTGACGAATGGCGTCAAAGTCGAAATAAGGCTGAGTGATAGTCCCATCAAGGTCGAATATTACAGCTTTAATTGGCATAATCAATGTCTACCATAATTACATAATTCGGATGTCATTCCCATGCTGGCGGGAAAACTGTCCTATTCCTGCTTTTGGGATTTTTTGCGTAGCAGTTCTATAAGATATCGGCCAGCCTGGCCGAAAATCTTATCTTTTCGAACAATGATACCGGTCGGCCTGATAAAATTCTCATTTGAAAAGGGAATCGCCTTTATTGTTCCGCTGCTGATTTCCTGAAGTATTGCAGTTTGGGGCATTATACTGATCCCGGACTTGATTTCGATCGCTCTTTTGATGGTTTCGATGTTGTCGAATTCCATGACCGGGCGGACGACGATACTATAACGCTCCAAAATACTATCGATCCAGGTCCGTGTTGGAACATCTTTATCGAAGGCGATAAATCTTTCGAATTGCAGTCTGTGAATATCAACCTGCAATTCTCTCGCCAAAGGATGGTTTGGATTACAGACCAAAACCAGCGGTTCATCCTCAAAATCATAGACATTGAGCCTTTTATCCCTTTTCGGAACGGCGACAAGACCAATATCGACATCGCCGGCTAAAACAAGCTCATAGATTCTCCGGGCGCTAAAATACTCGACATGAACATTGACATCCGGGTAGCTGACCATAAATTTCTTGATATAGTCGGGCAGTGTATGCATGCCAATACTGAAAATGGCGGCGACATTTATTTTGCTGACAGAAGATTTTTGCAGGGTTCTTAATTCGTTCTTTAGCTGTTCATACCGGTCCAGGATATCTTTAGATGCCTGGTAGAGTAACTGGCCCGCTTTTGTCAGCTCAATAGGTCTTTTCTTGCGATTAATCAACTGGCACTTGTGAGAAAGCTCCAATTGTGCAAGTTGCTGTGAGACGGCAGATTGACTTAGAATATGTTTTTCCGCTGTTTTAGAGAAACTTCGCAAATCTGCCAAATCGCAGAATATTTTCAGCATCTCGATGTGCATTATAAGCTATCCTTATAAACTCTATTACTATTTATCGGTTGCTACGCCATGATATAACACGTATACTATATTGTTCACAAAATTGGCGTGTGAAATCCTTTTTTTTGATTTCTTTATTAGTCTAACTTATTGTAACGATTAATGAAAGCAGAATTTTAACACTTTAACTATAGGAGATCAGGATAATGGCAGCACAAACCATTATACAGGGAGTTTACGAACAAGTTCAAAGACGGAATACCGGTGAGGTCGAATTTCTGCAGGCAGTAAAAGAAGTTCTTGATTCTTTAGGACCCGTTCTCGATAAGCATCCGGAATATGTAGAAGCAAGAATCCTTGACAGGATTGTGGAACCGGAACGGCAGATTATGTTCCGGGTGCCATGGCAGGATGATAAGGGCAACGTTCACGTCAATCGCGGGCTCCGGTTTGAATTCAACAGCGCGCTTGGCCCATACAAGGGTGGCCTGAGATTCCATCCGACAGTCAATGCGAGCATCCTGAAGTTTCTCGGATTCGAGCAGGTATTCAAGAATTCTCTCACGACTCTGCCGATGGGCGGAGGCAAAGGAGGATCGGACTTTGATCCGAAGGGCAAGAGCGATAACGAAGTGATGCGCTTTTGCCAGAGTTTCATGACCGAGCTGAGCCGGCATATTGGCCCGGATACTGATGTCCCCGCGGGCGATATCGGCGTCGGTGGGCGTGAAATCGGCTTCCTGTTCGGCCAGTACAAACGCGTCCGCAATGAGTTTACCGGCGTATTAACCGGCAAGGCCCTGAACTGGGGCGGTTCGCTGATACGGCCTGAAGCCACAGGGTACGGCTGTGTGTATTTTGCCGAAGAAATGCTGAAAACACGCGGCCAGGATTTCAAGGGTAAGATTTGTACCGTCTCCGGCTCCGGAAATGTTGCACAATACATGGTTGAAAAACTCAATCAGCTTGGTGCAAAGGTCGTCAGCCTTTCCGACTCCAGCGGGACAATCCACGATCCGGACGGCATTGACGCTGAGAAACTCGCCTTCGTAATGGACCTGAAGAACGTTAAACGCGGGCGTATCAAGGAATACGCCGACAAATACGGCGTCAAGTATCTTGAGGGCAAACGACCATGGGGCATTAAATGCGATTGTGCGTTCCCCAGTGCGACGCAGAATGAGATTAGCGGCGATGATGCAAAAACACTGCTGGCGAACGGCTGCACTCTTGTTGCAGAAGGCGCCAACATGCCGAGTACTCCTGAGGCAATAGAGCAATTCATTGATAAGAAGATCATGTACGGTCCCGGCAAGGCCGCAAATGCGGG
>CAZSOR010000064.1:4583-10334 GCA_964608395.1 uncultured Pirellulales bacterium | reverse complement strand
AACTTCTTCATGGTGACCTGCCCGTACCTGTTCGAGCTTGATACGATCGCCTATTTCTCGCTTCTTCGAAACCGTCATTCATTCAAGACAATCGCTCGTATCCGGGAGACCACACAGCTTTTGCTGGACCTTTACAACGTCGAGGGCAAAAATTATCTACACCCTTTGAAAGTCTGGAAACGCTACTCTCCTACGATGTTCCTGGCACACCTGCAGAATAATGGCGGATTCGTGCCGATCACAAGCAGTATCGATGCTACTAAGCTGCTTTCGTATATTTCCGAAAGAGGGCTTAAACCACCCGAACGAGCGATTGACTATTGGGACAGGCTTTTTTCCCAATCGGCTGAAGTCTCCATGCAGCCGGACACCTCAGAACTGGCCACGCAGGAGATGGTCGATCATCTCTGCAAGATCATGATTGGCCGGGATGAACGAATGTTGTCGTTAGCTACAAAGCATTTTACGCTTGGAGATTTGTGTGCTATCAAAAGCAGACTCGTCGGGACTGGATTCATCGGGGGCAAAGCAGTCGGGATGCTGCTTGCCAACAAAATCGTCACTAAGGATGAGTTCGATTTGAGCAGGCATCTCGAACCGCACGACTCATTTTATGTCGGCTCGGATGTTTTCTACACGTATCTTGTGGAGAACGGATGCTGGAAGCTGCGGGTTGAGCAGAAGACTAAAGAAGGTTATTTCAAAATTGCGGCGGAATTAAGGGATAAACTTCTCAAAGGTAAATTTCCTGACCAGATACGAGAGCAGTTTCAGGAAATGATTGAGTATTTCGGGCAGTCGCCGATCATCGTTCGGTCGAGCAGTCTGCTTGAAGATGCTTTTGGCAACGCCTTTGCTGGCAAGTACGAAAGTGTCTTTTGTGTCAATCAGGGCGATCCCGAGCAGCGGTATGCGGACTTTGAAGAAGCTGTGCGAACGGTTTATGCCAGCACGATGAGCCAAGACGCCCTGGCGTACCGGTTAGAAAGAGGGCTCGATCAACAGGATGAGCAGATGGCCTTGTTAGTGCAGCGTGTTTCCGGCTCGTATCGAAACGGTTACTTTTTTCCGGACCTGGCGGGCGTTGGCATGTCACATAACGCCTTTGTGTGGAAGCCGGACCTTGACCCTAAGGCCGGGATGCTGAGGCTTGTCTTTGGGCTGGGCACACGGGCAGTCAATCGCGTGGAGGATGATTACCCCAGAATCATTGCGCTTGATGAGCCTCTTGTCAGGCCCCTCTATGGGATGGATGACGTTCGAAAGTACTCGCAGCATAACGTGGACCTGCTCGATACCAAGAAAAACACTTTTCGAACGATTTCTTTTCAGCAGCTTTTAGCTGAAAAGTCGGATGTCAGGCTGGAGCTTGTCGCAGAACGGGATTACCAGTTGGCAAGGCAGGACAGGCAGAAGGGCAGAGGTAACACAGAATACTGGCTGATTACATTCGAAAAACTGCTGACCGAGACATCCTTCACCCAAATTATGCAGAATATCCTGAAGGTTCTGGAAAGCCACTATCAATATCCGGTTGACATAGAATTCACCGTAAACTTCACCCATGATCGGAAACCTCTGATCAATTTGCTGCAATGCCGGCCTCTGCAGACCAGAGGCCAACAGGGCCAGGTTGATATTCCTGAACAGACCGATCCGGAGGCGATTTTGTTTTCATGCGAAGGTCACTTCATGGGCGGCAGTATTTGTCAGGATGTAAAAAAAGTGATTTATGTCGACCCGAAAGCATATATCGATTTGCCGCTTTCAGGAAAATACGACATTGCCAGGCTGGTAGGCGAGCTTAACAGGCATATCACGACGAAAGACGCCGAACCGACTGTTCTTTTCGGGCCGGGCAGATGGGGGACAACCACGCCGAGTCTCGGAGTTCCTGTCAGCTTTCATGAAATCAACAAATTCGCCGTGCTTGCGGAGATTGCGTATGAAGGCGGTAACTTGATGCCGGAACTATCATTTGGAACCCACTTCTTCCAGGATTTGGTCGAGGGAGATATTTTTTATGTCGCTCTTTTCCCGGGAAAGCCCGGCACAGTTTTCAATAGAGCAAAACTCAATGAGATACCTAATCGACTCACCGAAGTCCTGCCCGAAAGCAGCAAGTATGCCGATGTAGTCGGGCTCTACGAAATGCATGATCGAAAACTTCGGATCATCAGTGACGTCACTTCCCGGAAAGTCATCTGCTTTTTCGTTTGAAGCAGAAAATCTTCCTGCTTACGGTTCAACAGTGACAATTATTCTGCGATAGCTGTACAGATTGGGTTCACCATCGTCTTTTACTTCGAGAATAACGTGGATTTTTCCTGCCCGGCTCACATCGGGAGCTGTAAAACTTGCCTCTTTGGCATTGCTGTTTTGAATGCTGATTGTGCCGGTATAGTCACCTGCTTCCTTGTAGACGAACCAGCGGCAGGAAAGCTTGTCTCCGTCCGGGTCGGACGTCCCGGCTGCACTTAGTTGGACTGTTTGCCCGGGTTTGACGGTTAAGTTAGCCACGGCCTTACTTTTGTCATTGTTAAAAGCTGCTACCGGATTGTGGTTGGCTGCTTTGAACGTTTCGGCCACGCACCAGTCCATTCGGGCCGCGAAGTCATGCTGGTACGCCTCTCGCCATCTCCAGATTGTCGCCTGGTCAGAGGTATATTCGATGCCGTTTTCAGCGATGACCGTATCCTGAGCGCCTCGTGCGCTTGTCCAGATGGGTTGGGTCTCGGCATACGTCTGGCAGAGGACGTAGCGTCCACCCCAGCCTCCGTACGAAGGGCTTTTGCGGCTGCCCAGGCCGTTGCTGATCAGGCCGATGAACGAGGGAGTGTCGCCTTCCATGATGAATTTCAGTTTCGGATAAAGCTCGCCGAGCGGGCCGTGGCCCCTGATGACATTTTGTTCGAGCCAGGGATTGTCGACCAGTTCGAATTTGTGGAAGGGCCCGTTCTTATACTGGCGGTCGCCGGAAATGCCCGTCCACGTGGCCTTATAGTATTCATGGTGGCCTACCTTGCTGGGCGTGACGATGTAGAACAGATTCGGGAACGTTATGCGCATCCAGCGCCCGGCGTTGTCCTGGTCGGAAATTGTATATACGCGCAGTTTCGAGACGAAAGCATCCAGTTGTTGCCGGCTACGGGTATACTTGACATCCCAGAGTGCCTGGGCCAGGCAGTTAGCACCGCCCCAGATGCTGACCCATACGGGACGCTCGTCCGACCCGTCGACCACCTCGATGATATGGCGTGAACCTTCGGAGCTATTGCCGGGCCCGACGCCTTCCATGCCGAACTCGGGCAGCCCGGCCTTAGTGACGCTCAACAGATGTTCGGTGGTGGGATAGCCCGGCGCGTGCTTCAACAGATTCTTACGCACCTTGCCGTACGCCTCGATTCGCTCGCGGATCTTTTCAGGCCGAACCTTATCTCTGAGCCAGACCGAGGTGGTCGCTATTAAGCCCTCGACGTCGTATTCGTTCGAATAAACCAGAAAACGCACCATCGACTGCTCATCATCCGGCTCGTTTGTGATATCGGTCAGCACGATAACACGCGGCTTTTCAAGGTGTTCGAAAACGATCTCCTGTCCGGCGACGCTTTTGTAAAACATCATTAAAACAATAAGCATGAAAAGCAAACGTTTCATAGTCAGACTCCTGTATATGTCCGCTTCGGCGGATAAGATTCCTATGCAGCTAAAAACTCTAATCGAATCCTGCTCAGGCGTCAAGACCGTTGCTGAATTGGAAAAGTGTTTGTGTTCGAAGCAATTGTTCCATAAGATTTAGGGCAAGGCACAGATTTTAATATTGAACAGTTATGAAAAGAATTATTTCAGTATCGCGCAGAACCGATATCCCCGCATTTTACGGCGACTGGTTTATGCGCCGGCTCAAAGAGGGTTTTGTCGGCGTTGTAAATCCGTTCGGCGGGCGAAAATATATCGTATTGCTCAAGCCCGAAGACGTCGTGTGTTTTGTGTTCTGGTCCAAGAATTTCAGCCCCTTTCTTGAGAGCCTGAAAGTTATCGACCAGATGGGGTACAAATTCTATTTCAATTACACCGTTACCGCTCTGCCGGGTGTATTTGAAAGCAACGTGGAAAGACAAACAGCGATTGAAGGCCTAAAGCAGCTAAGCAGAACATATTCGCCGCAGCATATAAACTGGCGGTTTGATCCGATCATCATCTCCAGCGTTTGTGACCGCAGCTTTTACATCAGAGCTTTCGAAGAGCTTGCATCTGAGTTCGAGGGTCTGGTTGAGCGTTGTTACTTTAGCTTCGTGACAGAATACGGCAAGGTTAAACGCAGCTTCGAAGAACTCGAAAGAACCGCGGGCGTGAAAATCACAAATTGCAGCGAAGATTTCAAAATCGATATGGCAAACGAATTGTCCGAGATCGCAAAACGTCACGGCATGCGGATGTTTTCGTGCTGCGGCGATTATTTAGTAAACGACTGCATTCAAAAAGGCCATTGTATAGACGGCAGTGTTATTGAGAGCTTATTCTTTCCCGAAGGACTTGCGTATAAAGAAAAGCCGACAAGGAAAGAATGCGGCTGCACGGAAAGCTCCGACATCGGCACCTACGACACCTGCCCGCACGGCTGTGTTTACTGCTATGCCAATGTAAACAAGCATAGGGCCTGCAAAGCATTTGACAATCACGATAAAGAGTCGGCCTTTTTAGGCTACAGCAAATCCAAATCCGACAAATGGCTCGCTGAAATTAAAAACGGCAGGGCGGAAAAAGATGCCGGGCAATTAAAGTTTTAACGATTGCCGTAAATTTGTGAAATCCGGCGTTATCCTACATACTTGCTGCGATGTTTCCGCCGGCGTTAGCCCCTGAGGCTAACCTGAGCACCAGTTGCTCCATTGCAACTCTTGCCTGTGTTTGGCCGGTCTTAATTTCGTAGTCGGTTTCGCCTAATTGCTGGAGGTATTTGCCGATTTGTTTCAGGCTCATTTGCCGCAGGTGTGCGAAAAAAGCGTTCGTGTCACCCCATATTCGCAGTCTGTTTTCGATTTGACGTTGCTGCACACCTTTATCAAGCAGGATTTTGGCGTCGAACATTTTTCGGATATGATATGCGAAGGCGCCGACGACGGTGTACTCGGTCGATTTATCTGCTGCGAACATGCCTCTTAAACGTTCTATCGCCACCCCGGCGTTGCCGGCGATGATCGCATCTATTACGGCAAAGGCGCTGAATAAACGATTATGACCTATGAGTGACTCGATATGCCTTTGTGTTATGATGTTCTGGTCGCCTGCATACAAAGCCAGCTTGTCGATTTCACTATATAGACGAGTTAGTCCGTCGCCGGTAAGTTCAATTAAAAATATTGCCGTAGTCAGGTTTAGCTTTTTATCGTGCGCATCTTTTGCATATTCCATCAAACGATATGGCAGCTGCTTGCGAGATGGCGGGGCGGCATTGATAAGTTTGCCAACCTTCGGGAGTTTCTTTGCAAGTTTGGTGCGTGAATCCCAGGACCTGACAGTCAATATTAGTCGTCCCGTGGGGCAGGGATTGTCAAAATATTTTTCGAGCAGCGGACGGTTCTTAGATATGAATTCGTCGGCCCCCTTTATACGAACGACTCGTTTGCCGGTTAGAAACGGTGCTGTCCGCAGTTCATCCAGCACATCTGATGCCGAGACCGAAGCCGCCTCGGCGTCAAAGAGTCCCGTAGCCCTTTGCGACGGCTCCAAAAGCCCGTCGAGAAGCTC
>CAZSOR010000064.1:0-4483 GCA_964608395.1 uncultured Pirellulales bacterium | reverse complement strand
CTATCTTTTCGGCTGCAACGAGCTTGTCACCGGCTTTGAGATTTATCAATCGCACGCCCTGAGTATTCCGGCCGATCGAACGGATTTGGTCGAGTCCGGTGCGGATAATTATACCGTTTGCGGTTATCATCATCAGATCATCCTTGCTATGGACCGCCTGGAGCGCAACGACTTTGCCGTTCCGAGAGCTTGTCTTTATGTTTTTCAAGCCAACTCCGCCGCGACTCTGTGACCGGTAATTATCAAGGCCGGTTCTTTTGCCGTATCCGTTTTCACATACCGTGAACAGGGCGGCTTTTTCCTCGACAATCACCATGCCGACGAGAGCATCGCCGGTGCGCAGGTTAATCCCTTTGACCCCTCGCGAGACACGGCCCATCGAACGGACCTGGCTTTCGTCAAAACGTATCGTCATGCCGTCTCGCGTGCCGAGGATAATATGATCGGAACTTGTGGTCAATGCAACATCAATCAAATCATCGTTCGGATCCAGATTGATGGCGATAACCCCGGTGGTTCTCGGATTGCTGTAGGCTGACAATCTCGTTTTTTTGACAATGCCGTTTTTTGTGGCCATTACCAGTTGCCGCTGTTGTGCTTCTTCGCCTTCTTCAGCGATTTCATCGTCGAAACTGCTGACGTTGATGATCGATGCGATTTGTTGGTTTCCAAGCTTCAGCAGGTTGACAATATTTCTGCCCTTGCTCTGTCTGGTCATGCTCGGTATGTCATAAACTTTCAGCCAGTAGCACTTGCCTCGATTGGTAAAAATCAGCAGGTAATCGTGGGTAGAGGCGATGAACAGATGCTTAATGAAATCGCCTTCTTTTGTATCCGAGCCGATAATTCCTCTGCCGCCTCTGGCCTGCTTGCGGTAGGTATCGATGGGAAGCCGCTTGACGTATCCGCTGTGACTTACCGTGACGATAACTTCCTCCTCGGCGATCAGGTCTTCATCGGCGAACATCTCGGCGGCAGCGGTGATTTTTGTCCGCCTGGCGTCACCGAACTTTTCCTTTATTTCATAAATGTCTTCCCTGATGATGTCCAGCAGGATTTGATCGCTGGCCAATATCGCCTCATAGCCTTCTATCTGCTCGATCAGGTCAGCGTATTCTTTAGCGAGCTTTTCCATCTCCAGGCCGGTAAGCCTCTGCAACTGCATCGTCAAAATCGCATCAGCCTGCGGGCCGGTAAGGAAATGTTCGCCCTTGCTTTTCTCCTTAATAAAAGCCTCGGGCAGGATTTTCTTCAGCGTACCCACTTCGGCCAACCGCAAAGGCTTCTTCATCAGGTTCAGCTTTGCGGTGGGGGTGTCCGGCGATTTCTTTATCAAATCGATAATTTCATCGATGTCACTTACCGCCAGAAGAAGACCTTCGAGAATGTGGGCCCTGTTTTGGCATCTTTTCAGCAGGAACCGGCTTCGTCTGCGGATGACTATTTTGCGATGCTCAATGAAGCAATCGAGCATCTCCCTGATATTGAGTGTTTCAGGCCTGTTATTGACCAGCGCGATACTGGCGATGGCAAAAGTGGTCTGCAGAAGAGTGTAACGATACAGCTTATTCAGTACGACATCGGCTTCGGCGTCTTTTTTCAGGTCCACGACAATCCGCAGCCCGTGGCGATCCGATTCATCTCTGACGTCGGCTACTTCAGGGAGCGTATTATTGTGAACGCAATCCGCGATCTTCGCGACTATCGTGGTCTTGACGACCATATACGGTATCTCAGTAACGACGATTCTCTCCCTGCCCTTTTTAGTCGTTTCAATATTGATTTTTCCTCGAACCTTCAAGTGACCCCGACCGGTCGTATAAGCGTCCATTATCCCTTTTCTGCCACAGATAATTCCGCCTGTTGGGAAGTCCGGGCCGGGTAGAAGCTTGATAATATCCTTGAATCCGCAGGTCGGCTCATTAATAACCAACAGCAGGGCGTCGCAAACCTCGGCGACGTTGTGCGGCGGGATATTGGTGGCCATTCCGACCGCGATTCCGGTAGAGCCGTTGACAAGCAGGTTCGGGAACTTCGACGGCAGAACCGTCGGTTCGGTCCGGGTCTCATCGTAGTTCGGTATGAAATCAACGGTGTCGTGCTTGAGATCTTCGAGCATGTCCGTTGCCGGGGCAGCCATTCTTGCCTCGGTATATCTCATCGCCGCCGGCGGATCGGAATCGATACTCCCGAAGTTGCCCTGCGGGTTCACCAGCGGATAACGCATATTCCATTCCTGGCCCAACCTGACCAGTGTTCCATAGGTTGCCTGGTCACCGTGAGGGTGGTAATTGCCGCCGGTATCACCGACGATCTTGGCGCACTTTCGGTGCTTGCTTCGGGGGCCGAGGTTCAAGTCGTTCATTGCAACCAGGATGCGTCTTTGCGAAGGTTTCAAACCATCGCGAACGTCCGGCAGCGCACGTGAAACGATCACGCTCATTGCGTAGTTAAGATACGAATTCTTCAACTCATCAAGGATACGCATATCCTCGAATTGTTCCTGTGGTTTCTCAATATCCTTCATATATTCTCTGTTATCCTTAAATGCTTAATCTTGGGCAAATAGAATACCTCTAACCGCTCAAGAAGTCAAGAAATACTCGCTTTTTTTCAACGGATATGTGCTTTAATTTCTTCTCATCATGAGGATATAATCCGGGCCGTAAAGTGAAAATGCAATTCTATCAAACTTCAGAGTTCTAATATCTCTGATTGCCTCTTAAATGACACAAAGCTCAATAGATTTCTGCCTTTATCAAAGCGGAAAAATACTCTATTTGAGCGGCTCTATGTAGATGTTGCGGAACTCAATCGGGCCGCCTTCGCTTTGCAGGCAGATCCAGCCGGCCGTTAGGCTCGCAGCGGTTCCTTCGTTCTGGAGCACGCCATTGACATAACAGCTAATCGTGCCCTTGTTGCTATGGATATCGTACGTATTCCACTGGCCGGCGGGTTTTTCGCTGCTTTGCTGTTTCTTTGGTATCACCACGAATCGCTTCTCGGCGTTCTGCATGTCCTTGCCGTCAACGGTGATTCCCGCACCGCCCATCAGGACGAAGTCTCCGGCGCTGCCTGCTTTTAGCTGGCATTCGATGCATTGGGGCCATACCTGGTCCGTTCCGGAGGCATGAAGCAATACGCCGCTGTTGGTGGGCTGGCCCGGCCATCGCCATTCGAGGTGCAGCTTGTAATCTGCATACTTGCCTTTAGTACGCATATATCCGTTGGGTTTTCCCGCGCAATATACGACGCCGTCTCTGACCGACCAGATGTCATTGACATTGGTGTTTTTGTCGGCGACGTATAATTTCCAGCCGGAAAGGTCTTTCCCGTTCCAGAGCATAACCTTTTTCCCTGATTCGGGTACGCCTTGCTGACAGCCCGCCAGCGTTGAAAAAAGTATTACAGGAATACCCAGCGTAAATAACATCCTTGCAGCTTGTCTCATTATCTTGCCTCCACTAATCCATTTTTTGGTCGAAATCCTATTTCTCATACGTTTAGCGACACAACTTCGCCTCGATGTTGCACTAAAATATCAAATCTCCGTAACAAACGCAACTTCGAACAAGGCGTATTTTATCAAAGGTGCATGGATTATGTCTATTTTATCGTTCCTCCACCAAAACCAGGGGGGCAATGGTCCCAAGGCCGAACAAACCAGTCGCTTGCTATGCAAATAGCGGCATAAAATAAGATCAAAAGAGAACATCAACGCATTTTCCTCGTATAGATTGACACTTCTTTAACCGATGATAATTTCAGTGAGGAAACAAATGAAGACCGCAAGAGTGAAGAAATACTTACACAGGTTCTGGAAGGAATGGCGAATCCCTCTTTTGTTCGTCGTCTTCGTAGTCATTCCTCTAAAATCGTCGCTGGCGGACTGGAATTGGGTGCCGACCGGCTCGATGAACCCCACTATTCTGGAAGGTGACTTGATCTATGTGAACAAAATAGCCTACGATCTCCGGATTCCTCTGACTATGCATCGGCTTGCAAAATGGTCGGATCCTAAAAGAGGGGACATTGTCATTTGCTTTTCCCCTGAAGACGGAGTCCGGTTAGTCAAGAGAGTGATAGGCCTGCCGGGCGACACAATCCAGATGAAAAACAATACGCTTTTTCTTAATGGAGAACCTGTTGTTTATACGAAAATTGGCGGGAATTACACAGAAATTCTATCCGGTAAGCGGAGAGTTAAATGTGTTTTAGCAATGGAAGATTTGGGCCGAGTCACTCATACCGTCATGAGCATTCCTTCGATTGAAGCGATGCGGAGTTTCAGGCCGGTGACTGTGCCGCAGAGCAGCTACTTTGTAATGGGCGATAACAGGGACAGCAGCAGAGATTCGAGATATTTTGGATTTGTCGACAGAGAATCAATCGTCGGGCAGGCAAAGGGTGTCATCGGATCGTTTGACATAACCGACAAGTATCAGCCGCGATTCAAGAGGTTCTTCGAATCTCTGAAATAACC
>CAZSOR010000063.1:6998-18201 GCA_964608395.1 uncultured Pirellulales bacterium | reverse complement strand
ACGGGCCGTCAAATTTTGATCACGGCGTTTGTGGGCTTTGTGCTGTTTCGGTTATTCGATATTTTCAAGCCCTGGCCGATACGCAAGCTCGAAAAGTATCCGGCCGGCTGGGGGATTCTTGCAGACGACTTGCTGGCCGGCGTCTTCGCGTGGATTGTCTTGCAGATTTGCATCAGGGTCCTTATTGTTATTTAGTTTGTTATTTTTTGGTTAGAAAGCAGGAATGTCGAAAGAATATTCTGTTGAGGTTTGCCGGCAGCTTGAAGCCGGATTTCACGCCGCCAAGCTGCATCGGCCGATGCGAATCAAACGCTACGACGCGGGCACCGAGCTGACTTATAATCTGCGCGGTGTTGGCCGGGCCGAGATGGCGAAGGTGCATCTTGTGGTCGAGAAGTTCGTGGGCGGAGGTTTTGCCGGGCAGGTATATCGCGTGAAGATAACGGGGATCGAGGGGGCGGTCGAGGGGCTCCAGGTCGACCGTTCTTACGCGATGAAGATTCTCATCCCGCCATCGGGTTTTTCCCGGCTGTTTCGCAATATGCTGTACTGGATCGGCTTCCAGGGGCCGTTTCAACTGCAGGTCAATCCGACGGCGGCACGGGCCGGGGCGCTCTGGCAGAAACTCATCCGGCGGGGAGCAAAAATTCGATTCGGCGATGAAAATGCCGTTGTGGATATTTATGCGACTTTCGTGGACGAGAAGCTCGGAAGCTGCGGCGAGTTGAGCGAGTGGGTCGAGGGGCGGACGTGGCGGCTGGAGGTCGACGACCGGCTGGACCTGCTCAAGAAGTGGATGCGAGGTGGGAAAGTCGACGAGTCCGTCATTGCCGAACTCGGCTCGCCGGAATATCGCGCGAAGCGGAAGTTTATGCGCGAATTCGTCCAGCTTCTGAACGATATGGGGGCGTATGAGTTTGCCCGGCAGTACGAGTGGTCGACGTGCAAGAGCCAGCCGAACGCATTGAAGCGGCAGGGAAGTGACAACGACCCGGCCGGCGGTTTGGTGGCTGTGGATTTTCGTGCCGGGCTTGCATTGCTGCCATTCTTGCCGATGAGCCCGGGCGATTTCAAGCTGATATTCAAAGGGCTGATGCGGGGCTCGCTCGTGCAGTTCGACCGGGGCGACATTACCAGGCTGGAGGCTTTCATACAGAAGCACAGCGAAGAGTTTGCCGGGATGCGGGATTTACCGGCCGAATTGAAAACCGCCGACCGGCTCTACCGCGACTCGGTTCCGGATATAACTCATAACCATTTTCACCTGCTCTACAGCGGAAGGCTGTGGTCGACGATTCTGGACAGCGCGGTTACCGGGTGGAAGGTTCGGAACCTGGTGGATGAGCGGCACGAGTGGCAATTTCGCAGAAGCAGTATTTTGACGCTGCTGTTCTTTGCGATTGGATTGATACCGTTTCTGGGCAAATTCATCCGCCGGATTTGGGGGCGAGCCGATTGGCACAAACACTACGCGGCAATGCTTACGAACCGGGACTATTTTAAGCGTGCGGTTCGGGGAAGAATCGCCGAGAAGGTCATCGTCTGGCACAGGGCCGGGCGTCTCGACGCAGAGAAAGCGAACAAAGTGGCGGCAGGAATCTTGCCTTTCTTCTGTCATTTGCCGCTGTCAATTTTGCCGGCCGGACTGCATAGAATTCTGACGGACAGTAAGTATGCAAAAGAGCGGCTGGCCTACTACTTTGTTCGTCCGGTTCGACTGTATTTCAACGCCGAGCTGCGCGAGCAGTGGCTGCGGGATATGATGGCCGAGGGACAGAAAAAGCACATGCTCAGCGAGGAGGATTCTCAAATCATCCTTTCGCAGATCGGCGAGCCGTTCATACAGAAGTATCTAAAGAGCCTGGCCGTGCACGTCTGCACTCTGCCGGTGACACAGGTTGTTTCGGTTGCGATTGCGGTGATTTTTGTTCTGACGCATCTGGAGATGCCGAGGGCGGAGTCATGGGGGATCGGTCTGGGTATTATCGCGCTGTTCCAGGTCGTGCCGATTTCGCCGGGCTCGCTGACCCGCGGGTTTTACGTGCTGTACCTGGTAATCAGGGAACGCAATTTCAAGGACTATAATATCGCGGTGTTTCTGGGATTTTTCAAGTACGTCGGCTATCTGGCTTTCCCGATTCAGATGACGTATCACTATCCCGTACTCTCAAGATTTATGGCGGGACATTGGGCGACCGAGGGTGTGCATATCGTTCCGGTATTTGGCGAGGGCGGGGCACTGCTGGAACATTGGGTATTTTGCCTGTTCTACAACTGGCCGCTGACGATCCGGCGTAGAATGCGCAAACGGGCCGAAGCGCGCGCATTAAAGAAGCCGCGATATTGGCATGTGGGTTTGTGTGCTGTTGCCACGGCGGGAATATTCGGATTGGCAGATTTTATTTATCTTCAGAACATCGGCGAGCTGCCCGGTCTGCGGGATATCTGGTGGCTGGTGATTTTGGCGCCATTGATTTGTGGAGCGGCGGTAACACTGGGCTGCGGTGGGGCAGCATTAAGCAAACGGGTTGTCACAGCGGCTGTAAGCGGCGTTCTGGCCGGAGCTTTTTATGCCGGAATTTCAGTTTTTTTGAGCTACGACGGCGGGATTGTGGCAAGTTGTATCTGGCGAATGTTCATTTTTGCAATCCTTACGACGGTTGGAACGATAGCTACCGAAATTAAGTTGCCCGAAAGCTATAAGGTTTAGTAGAATTTTCTGGCAAAACGAGAATTTGAACGTACAATGTTGTATCTGGTCGATTGTACGGCTTATGAAATTGAAACCTTTTTAGTAGAGCCCTGGAAAAATATATCCTAAGCCTGCTTTGGAGGGTTGTATTAAGATGACGTTGAATACATATAGTTCGCTTTGCGATGATTTCTATCTCGATATGTATATTAATACCGAGTTAGATCTGCCGACCGAGCGCGATACGATTCTGGCCTTTTTCGAGCGGATACAAAAACAATATCCGTCGATGGGCATTTTTTATCGCCGGGGCAAAAGCGAATACTGCCTGGAAGAAGATCGAAACCTCGGCCATTACCGTTGGATCAGTCTCGAAATGGACCGTATCGCCTCCGGGGTCGCTAATCCCTCGGATTTCGAAATGGCTTTTTCTCAGGACAAACTGGTGCTCGAGTTGATGCCGTATATGTTGAGCGTCAACCACCTCGATATCGATTCGCTGGATGTCACCTTCGCTATGGACTTCGATTTTGCGGGCAGCCACGACGAAGTTATTGCCGAGGCCTTATTGGGACAGAGCGCATTTAACTGCCTTCTGGATTTGCCTGATGTCAGGCCCATCGGCTTTTCGCCTGCAATGGTTGTGGCGTTGTCCGACGACGACCACACCCAGGCGAGGATCAGCATCGAATCCAAGACGAGCGTCTTCGAACCCGAGAAAAAAGGGCAAAATGAAGGTGAAGCGATTTGTTTGTCTTTGACAATCCGCCAATACCCGGGTACCGCCGGGATATTTGACCCGTTAGAATCTTTCGAAAACCAATGCCGATTAGCACAGGAATTCATGGATGAAAAAATAGTCCCGAACTTCGTCAAACCTTTAACCGAGACAATCGCACAAAAAAGGCTGACGTAGAGTCAAAGAAGGATCTTCAAATGGCAATCGAAGCTCCAATAAGCAAATTCGCAAAGACCAACATTAAAATCTATATCGCGGCTTGTCTCGCTGCGGCAGTTATTTTTGCATACGACGGCTATCTCAGTAGATATAAATGGTCGGGACGTTATAGCTTCTACCAAGAGCATGTCCTCGATAATGACGGCATACCTAACTCAGCAATGAAATTTAACACAAAGTCGCCGCCAGTTTTTCTCGGCGCGGCGATACTTTTCACCGTGTACCTTTTTGTCATTAAGAAAAAGAAACTCATCGCCGACGAAAACGAGCTGGTATTCAGCAACAAAAAAAGAATCGCTTATGATTCCATACAGAAAATAAATAAAACTTATTTCGACAAGAAGGGCTTTTTTGTTATCACGTACAAAAACGAAAGCGGCAAACAAGTCCAACGGAAAATAAGTGACAGAAAGTACGACAACCTCGCGCCCATCCTGGACCATCTGGTCGCGAAAATCACTTGAATATTACCAGAGCAAGATTTCAATTCCCGTAAAAGCTTATCCACAGTTTTAGATTCACCACGAAGAAGAACAATAATCAATTTCTTGAACCGCAGATTTCGCGGATATAAATTCACCACGAATAAACTCAAAAAAAGAAAAGATAATCAATTTATGGCTTAGCTATAGTAAATAAAAAATAGGCAATAACAAGCCCCATAAATGTAACTGTTTGTTAAAAAAGAAGATAGGCGATAATAAATATCGGGAGAGGCATTCTTTTGCATAAAAATGTGCACTTTTTTTGACAAAAAGACGTAATTTTCTTGATCAACGGTACGCCAATGACGTATGTTATATATATGTAGATTTATGAAACAAGTGTCTTCACAAAGCAGATCACGGGCTTAATTAGGGATGAAGATTATCGGGATCTTCAGCGTGTGTTGGTCGTCAATCCGTTAGCTGGAGCGCTGATCAAAAACAGCGGGGGATTGCGAAAACTTCGTTGGCGAATCGCCGGTAAAGGCAAGAGTGGAGGCATTAGAGTCATATACTACTACGTGACCGCTGACAGTAAGATATTTATGTTGGTTGCATACGAAAAAAGCAAAAAGGACGATCTGACTAAAAAACAACTGGCAAGTTTAAGGAAACTCGTGATGGAGGAATTGTCATGAACCGGGAATTGTTCGAAGACCTCAGCAAGAGTATCAAAAAAGCAGGCAAGATTCGAAGAGGCCGGGTGAAAGCCTCTCGCTCTTTTAAGTACAACGCCGTAGATATACGCAAGCTCAGAAAATCTGTTAAGGTATCGCAGTCGCAGTTTGCAAGGATGATCGGAGTCAGTGTTGACACGGTGCAGAACTGGGAGCAGGGCCGAAGGACGCCGAGAGGCCCTGCAATGGCGCTGCTTCGAGTCTTCGAGGAAAATCCAAAAGTTGTTGTGAGCGCTTTGGGCTAATTTCATTTCCGGCAAGAGCCATATAGAACCTGCAGATTTGTAGGGTGGGGCTGTGCCCCACCATGATCCTCCGGTGGGTCAAGCCCCCCCCCTACCGCTGAATTCTGCCTCCTGTATTATGTGTTCATTTTTTATTCTTGCTCGATAGGGAGACGGCATCTATAATTGAACACAGCGGAATGATAGCTCTGAAGCGGCAACGTCGTAGTTTGTGCTTTCTTGATTTATGCCGAGAGGCTTGGGATATTATATGGAAACCATATAAACATTGTCGGGCCAAACCGGAACTGGTCGAAGGAGAAAATGATTGTAAAAAATTGGAATGAAAGACGTTAAAGAAAATCGTGAGAAGCGTCGGGAACTTCTTATATAGAAGCATACAGTCTGTATTTCCCTTCTTATACAGACTGTATAATCATTGTTGGACGGACGAAGGCAAATGAGCGACAGTCGAAGACCGCCGCCGGAGACCACACTTCTGATCGGGTTCGATTCCGCATGGACTCCCAAGAATCGAGGCGCGATCGTCGGGGTAGTCCGCAAGGACGACGGAACGTTCCGTGAGCTTGAGCAGCCACGTATCGCGAACTTCACCGAAGCAGCGTCTGCGATTTCCAAATGGCGAAGTAGTGAGCGCCCGGCGGCGACGATAGTACTGCTAGATCAGCCGATCATCGTCACGAACACTGCGGGCCAGCGCCCCGTCGAGAATCTTGTCGCGTCGCCGGTAAGCCTTCGTTACGGAGGAGTGCAGCCTGCAAACACCTTACGAGTTGACATGTTCGGACCGAAGGCACCAGTGTGGCAGTTCCTGGACCAGTTCGGTGGTGCGGCAGATCCCTTGAACCCGACAGCGGATTCGCAGGTGTTTGAAACGTATCCAGTGCTTGCAGTCATAGCTCTTGGTTGGGTGCTACACGATAAGCGAATCACCGGTCGACTGCCAAAGTACAACCCCAAGCGAAAGAAGACGTTTTCGATAGACGACTGGCATTACGTATGCGAGCAGTTGTCGGACGAGATCGCCGCACGCCAGTTGTCGGATTTGGGTAAGTGGATCAGTGTGGTCAAACAGAAGCAGTCTCCATGCAAGAGCGACCAGGATGGTCTTGATGCTTGCATCTGCTTGCTGGTCGCGCTGTACTTGGTTGAGCGTAAGGAATGCCTCATGGTCGGTAATACCGACACAGGCTATATCGTGGTGCCGAACGGAGACGGCTTACGTAGAGAACTCGAGGAACGATGCAAGAAAACTAATCGCGATCCGTCGTTGTGGGTAAGAACCTTTGCACTGAACGCCGTTAAACAATAACATGCAGCGGACGACGCTTTGGTGATATCGGGGGACACCTTACCTATTTCTCCCTCTCATTGAAGGGAATTAAAGTGGTCCGCCTGCCTCATAGGGGGTATATTTTTCGATGAGTTGTGCTTGATAATGAGAAGGCGTGGCGATTGATTATTGATTATTTAGATTGCTGGTTTGGTATTATGGCAATTCGAATTTTGAATCCAATCGACGACGCTCAGCGCCAAATAAAATCCTAATTAATTTCTGTTGCGGAAAGTAAGGGCCGACAATGTCACCCCTGCGAAAGCAGGGGTCCAGAGCGAAAAACTGGATTCCCGCCTGCGCGGGAATGACAAACGCTGTTTCCGCAACAAGAACTAACCAGTTGCGTGTAGTTCAAAATCGTGAATAAGATTCTGTTTCTTGTATTCGCGATCGATATCTTTTCTATATATCATCCCGAGGAGCTTCTTTTTATTATTCACATCAACAACCGGAATAGCCGACACGTCACGAAAAGAAAATCTTTCAACCGCATCCAGGAGACTCGACTCAGGAAAAAGAACTGCAATGTCTGTTATGGCAATCTCCTTTAGAAGAATCTCCCGGTTGGGTTTCTGAGAGAAGAAAACCTGTCTAAACTTCTGCGCTGAAATAAAACCATAAAAATCTCCGTTTTCATCAAGCACCGGGAAGTTAATAATCTTGCCGTCTCGTATGTAGTCTACAAGGTCGGCTACGGTGTCGGAAATATTAAAAGCCTTGAAATCGGTTGTCATAACATCCTTAACACTCACAGAGGCAAGAGAATGCACATTACCAAAACGGGATATCGGTTCTCCGCGGCGAGCAAGCTTAAGGGTATAAATTGACTCTTTCTCCAACAGGCTGGAAATCGCAAAAGCGCAGATAACCGCCATCATAAGCGGAAGTATGACCTGATAATTGTGTGTCATCTCAAAAACTATAAGTATCGCGGTAATAGGCGCCCGTGTCGTGCCGGCTACTACTGCCGCCATTCCGCATATTGAAAAAACCCCGATAGAGGAAACATTCGTACCGAAAACTATATTGGATGCTATTCCGACCGCAGCTCCCAGCGCGGCTCCAAGGAACAGAGACGGAGCAAACACTCCCCCGCTGCCGCCTCCGGCTAAAGTCACTGGGGAGAATTAAAGGTGTACGGTACATTTTTCGATGAGTTTTGCTTGATAATGAGAAGGTTTTGAGAGCCGAAATTAGTCCGCCGGCCTTTAATTATGCGGACCAAATTAAAATAATAAATATATGAGCATTGCATTTAAGCCTCTTGCAGGTTATCTCGCAAAAGCTTTTTTGCGTAAGCCCTTTTATAACAATCACTTAATCGGCAAGCGGGTGCGTTTCAAACCTCTTGCCAGCCTATTACCTTGATATTTAGCTCCATTTGCATTGTATGATTTATGTTTTATACTTTATGCTGGGAGGGTCTACTCATGGCAAAGCAGGAAAGACAAGCTTTAGACAACGTGGATGCAAGTACATCATATTGGCAATATCGCCACAATCCAGCAGAATACGAGAGACAACAACCCTATAAGCAAGTAGAGCAGAACACCGACGATACATGGATCATATTGCTTTGTATTCTGTTCACAATAGGCTTTTTAGCCCTGCTTGCTAAAACGACAATTTGGAGTTATTTTTAGTATATCATCGTGTTGGTACTTTGCTACTTACTTCTTTGTTCTGCATTCGGTCTATTTGTAGAATCCCGGCCGGCCGGGATTACTTGATTCACGCAAAGCGTAGGCGCCCCTTAATTTTACCTTTTGCATTTTCCCTCATAATTGGTGCGATTCATCGCACCCTATTCACTCCTTTCAGACATGGAATCACTCAAATCTACACAGTTTATCCCCGTTAATCCTTCGGCTCAACTCAGAGCCGGCCCCATTCGACAAGCTCAGGGCAAGCTCTGAACATAGTTGAAGGGATGGTGTCTGCTTTTATCGGCGGTTTCATAAACAATAAGTTTCCTTGTGAAGCAAACGTAAAGCTTGAATTTTTAAGACAGATTTGATATTCTACCCGGCGGTCCTAAGGGAATCGGCCGTAAGGGTGCCCTGTGGGCTGACGGAAATAAAGATTAGGCATACTAACAAAAGGAACGGATACAAATGAATTATTGTGTTGTAGGATTACAGTGGGGTGACGAAGGCAAGGGCAAGGTTGTCGATATCCTCGCCGAGCATAGTGATATCGTTGTGCGATACGGTGGCGGCGCCAATGCCGGCCACACGGTTATCGTAGGCGACAGCCGCTTCGCCCTACATCTTCTGCCCAGCGGTTCGGTCCGGCTGGATACCACTTGCGTAATCTCAAACGGTGTCGTAGTCGACCCGGACGTGCTGATACAGGAAATCGACACGTTCGCCCAGAAAGATATTTCGCTCGATGGCCGATTTCTGATTAGTGAAAATGCCCACGTCGTCCTGGACTATCACAAGCAAGAGGACCAGTTACGCGAAGATTCGCTCGCCAAAAATAAGATCGGCACAACTATTCGAGGCATCGGCCCCTGTTATGCGGACAAGGTCGGCAGAAGCTATTCCATCCGGATGGGTGACTTCAGGGACATCGAGACGCTCGAATCCAAACTGCGAACAATCGTCGAGTACAAGAACAAAATTTTCACGGCCCTTTATAACGCTGAGTCGATAGGTGCCGACGAAATCTTCGAAAAGTGTAAAATCTATGCCGACAGGCTGCTGCCTTTCACGACGGACACGACCGAATTTCTGCACAAATCAATTGCCGGCGGCAAATCCATTCTTTTCGAAGGCGCCCAAGGCTCGCTGCTCGATCTCGATCACGGCACTTTTCCGTTTGTTACCAGCTCGAATTCAAGTTCACTCGGCATGCCGGCCGGCTCCGGCGTGCCTGCCAAATTCGTCGACAAATTCGTTGGTTTAATCAAGGCCTACACAACGAGAGTTGGCGCCGGGCCTTTCCCTGTCGAGCAGGAAAACGAAACGGGCCAATATATCCGCGACAAGGGCCATGAATACGGCACCACGACAGGCAGACCCCGACGCTGCGGCTGGTTCGATGCCGTGCCGGTAGCGTACAGCGTAACTATCGGCGGCATAGACGAAGTCGCGATGATGCATCTCGATACGCTCAGCGGTCTGGAAGAACTTAAGATTTGCAGGGCATATAAAATCAACGGAAAAGAGACGACTTTCTTCCCGGCAAACAAAGACAGACTCTCCCAGGCTGAGCCTGTTTATGAAACACTGCCGGGCTGGAGCGAGGACCTGACAGAAGTAAACAATTTTGAGGACTTGCCGGTGAACGCCCAAAACTATGTCCTCCGAATTGAAGAACATATCGGCAAACCGATAACATTCGTTGGCGTCGGGCCAAAACGAAGTCAGACAATATTCAGACAATAGCGTTAATCTTTCTCGAAAAAATGAACTTAATGCTATAAGTTGTGCCGGCTATGGAAACTTTTGAACAGAAACTCAGGAAAACCGCAAAGCGACTCGGTTTGAAGCTCGAACAGATACCCCGTAATATCGCAATCATTATGGACGGCAACGGCCGGTGGGCACAGCGTAAATCGCTGCCGCGAGTCATGGGACACCGACAGGGTGCAAAAATAATTGAAAGAATAGCTTTATTCTGTGTCGATCTGGGCATCGAATCTCTGACATTGTATTCTTTCAGTACAGAGAACTGGAAAAGGCCCAAATCCGAAATCAAAGCCCTTATGCACATCCACTCCGAATATCTTGTCGATATCCGGCCGACGCTGATGAAAAATAATGTAAAGTTAATTCACCTTGGCCGCAGAGAAGGACTCCCGCCGCAGGTGCTGAAAGACCTCGCGGATACAATGGCCGAGACATCCGCCAATACCGGCATGATCCTTGCTCTGGCGTTGAATTACAGCGGCAGGACGGAACTTGTGGACGCGACTCGGAAGATAGCAGAAGCATATAAAAAGGGCAAACTCAGCCTGGAAGACATCGATGAACAGTGCGTAAGCCAAAATCTGTACGCGAGCAATCTGGGCGAGCCGGACTTGTTGATCCGCACGGCAAACGAAATGAGAATCAGCAACTTTCTGCTCTGGCAGATTTCATATAGTGAATTCTATGTTACGAAAACGCTTTGGCCTGATTTCAAAAAAACATCCGTCGAAAAGGCAATCCTGGCCTATGCTTCAAGAAAACGACGTTTTGGTACTATCTAAACGAAACTATAGCTTATAAACAACAAGCTTAAAAATACAAAGCTGACTTTTACAAAGCACACGTACGAATTAATATGCTCAGATACAGGTTGTTTTTTGGAACATTGATGACGCTGTTCTTTACCGCTGCCGTCATTTTCGACGGCTGGATGGACGGCTCTCTTTCAACTTCAGCCGATCCGGCTCAGGCCGGAGTGCAGGGAACGATTCTTTGCATTCTCGTCGTCCTGCTGATAATTCCGGCACAATTCGAACTGTCGAAACTCGCAGCGGCAAAAAATTTGAAGATTTTTCTCCCTGTC
The DNA here is from genome assembly GCA_964608395.1 of uncultured Pirellulales bacterium. Lineage (GTDB taxonomy): Bacteria > Planctomycetota > Phycisphaerae > Sedimentisphaerales > Anaerobacaceae > JAFGPJ01. Next base: position 7,308 of record CAZSOR010000063.1, on the reverse strand, counting down.
TCGATAACCGCCTCGATTTTATTCGCCGCATCACCCTATTTGCAGCAGCTCGTAGAATTTCCGCCGGAAACTTATCTCAGTCTTCTATCGGCTTTCGTGCTGCTGGCATTGCTTTTATACCAATATAAGATCCACGGGACTTCGGGCGTTTTAGCCAATTGCGGAGCAAATTATTTTTCGATCCTGTACCTGGGACTTCTCAGCAGTTTCTGTATCGCAATTCGAATAGAGTTCGGACTCTGGCCTTTGCTAATGTTTGTTTTTGTCGTAAAATCTGCTGACATAGGCGCTTACTCGATCGGGACCCTGT
>CAZSOR010000063.1:0-6898 GCA_964608395.1 uncultured Pirellulales bacterium | reverse complement strand
CCCGGCTTCGGCGGCGTACTGGACATCGTCGATTCGCCTCTCGTTGCGGCGCCGCTCGCATATTTATTCTTTATGTGGAGCTCCTGACGGAGCAGAGCTTTGGAAGTCACAATACAATTAGATTCGACCGACAAGCAGCTCGAATTGTTCGGCCCCGCCGACAGTTACCTTCGGCTTTTGCGCCAATCACTCGGCGTGCAGATTACCGCCCGCCAGAGCAGGTTAATGATAACCGGCAAAGAAAACGATGTGAAAAAAGCCGCCGAGATTGTCGAGAAAATGCAAAATCAGCTTATCAAACATCGTTCACTCACCGCCGAGGACGTAACCGCCTATATCAAGCACAAGGATTTACTCAAAACTCTCGGTACCGGCAAGGGCATTAGTGTCTATTCGCATAAAAAGGTCATCGAGCCGACTACAAAGGGACAGCTAAAGTATATCGAAACGATGTTAGCCAACGACCTGACCTTTTGTATCGGACCGGCCGGGACCGGCAAAACATACCTGGCGGTCGCAATTGCCGTCTCAATGCTGAAGAAAAAAGAGATCCGGAGAATCGTATTGGCGCGACCTGCTGTTGAGGCCGGCGAAAAACTCGGATTTCTGCCGGGCGATTTACAGGCAAAAGTAAATCCATATCTTCGCCCCCTGTTCGACGCTCTCGAAGACATGATGGATTTTACGCAGATGAAGAAATTTGTGGAGCTTGATATAATCGAGATAATTCCGCTCGCCTTCATGCGCGGCCGGACGTTAAACGAAGCCGTCATCATCTGTGACGAAGCCCAAAATACCTCGGCATTACAGATGCTCATGGTCCTGACAAGGCTGGGGAACGGCTCGAAAATGATAATAACAGGCGACATAACACAAATTGACCTGGAACCAGGACAGAAAAGCGGAATGATCGAAGCAATTGAAACGCTTCGACAAATCAAAGGCATAGGTTACACGGAATTAAACCAGAAGGATATAGTGCGGCATCGACTGGTTCAAAATATTGTGCAGGCTTATAAAAAAAGGGCTAAAACCAATTAGCCGTCAATACGTGCAGGATAGATAGATGGGATTTTGGAAGAAAACAAATCCAAGGCGAAGTCAGGTTCGCAAGAACATATCCGCCGAGCGTTTTTCACGAATAAGCCGGCTCGCCAATACTGATTCTTTGGTCTCGATCCTGATATGGCTGCTTTTCGTAGTCCTCTACACCCTCATTTTATCTATCCCTATCCCGCAAGCAAGCATTCTACAGGTAATACCAATAGCTGTTATCGTTGTTTTGATTTCTCTGGCTGGTGCTTTGTATATCCACCACTTCCAAAAGCGAATATCAAAAAACCACGCCAGAGCGTTAGTTCTGGTCGGATTATTCATCCTGTTATTAGTCACAACCAAACTCGGCGTTTTATCAACCAGGCTGACCTTTTGGGCTACTGCAACCGCCGTGACAACAGCAATTATTATGACAATCGCTTATGACCAGCGTTTCGCAATAGGTATGAGTATCTTCTATTGCCTTTTTGCCTGTCTCGTCGTAGAGCCGATAGAATCTCAACTGACGAATTTCTACCTGTTTTTGACAATGGCCGCCGGCGCAACTACCTGCTGTTTTTGTCTGAAAGAAATCCGCACGAGAATTAAATTGCTCCAGGTCAGTACGCTGGCGGCGGTAATAGTGTTTATAATAGCAGCCGCTCTGAACTATTTATCCCAGAACCTCGACACTGCTAATATTATCAGGGATTCCGCCCTTCACGCGGGCATTACCCTTGTGGTCGGCGTGCTCATTCAGGGTTTGCTGCCGCTTATCGAAAAAGCCTTTCGCATAGCAACGAGCATGACGCTGCTGGACTACAGCGATGCCAACCAGCGATTGTTGAAACGGCTTCATATGGAAGCTCCCGGCACATTCAGTCACAGCCTGTTAATTGGCTCAATTGCCGAGGCCGCCGCCGAAGCAATCGGACGTAACGGTCTGTTGTGCAGGGTAGGCGCCTATTACCACGATATCGGCAAAATCAATAAGGCCGGCTATTTCGTTGAAAATGAACTTGGCTCGGCCAGCCGGCACAAAGAACTCTCGCCGACAATGAGTTATTTAATTATCGTCGGTCACGTTAAAGACGGGATAGAAATGGCCAAGGAATACGGCCTGCCCAGCGTGCTTCGACAATTTATCGAAACACACCACGGCACAACATTGATCGAACATTTCTACAACGAGGCAAAAAAACAAAAAACGAAAAACGCAAAAGGTAAAACCGCCGAGGCTCCTTCCGAGAGTGAATTCAGGTATCCGGGCCCGAAGCCGCGAATAAAAGAAGCTGCGATCGTTATGCTGGCCGATACCGTAGAAAGTGCCGTCAGAAGCCTGCCCGAAGTAACACCGACAAAAATAGAAGCGGTCGTGCACAATATGTCGATGAAACGACTGCAGGACGGCCAATTCGACGAATGTGACATGTCCCTGCGGGAACTCAGTCAGATAGAAGCAAGTATATCAAAAACTCTCGCGGCACACTATCACGGACGAATCGCATATCCAAAACCACCGGATGAACCCCTGGAGACGGAATCCCAGGCCGAGCAGCGCGAGCAAAAAAACAATAAATAATCATGGCTCCTTCCAAACAAGACCCAGACATAGTCATTCGAATAATTAAAAATTTCGAAGGCATAGACATACCTCCGCTTAAGATAAAACAAATGGCAAAAGCCATCTGCTATCGTTTTGGAAGGAACGAACCGGCAGATACACGATACGAGATCAGCATCGCCATAGCCGGCGATAATGAAATCCGCGAATTGAACAGAGAATTCCTGAACAGCAAAGCTACCACCGATTGTTTGAGCTTCGATTTATCCGACGACGATAAGGGGCTTAAAATTTTCGATCTGATCGTTAACGGAGAAATGGCCGTCCGGCAGGCAAATCGGCGGAGCCATTCAAGCGAAGCCGAACTGGCCCTGTACATCACGCACGGCTTGCTGCACAACCTCGGATTCGACGATTCGATGCAAAACCAGGCCCGGAAAATGCACGAGACAGAAGATGAAATTTTGCAGGAATTTGGCTACGGCATAGTATATAATAAAGATACAAGACCAAAAGAACATTAGAGCACGGGAAACGTAGAACCTGTGCGTCAAAATAGCTGAAAGGGTATCATAAAGTGAATTACGCTGGTTGGGCGGTTCTGTTAATTTGCCTTCTCGCCGGCGGCTCATTGTTCTTTTCCGTCAACGCCGTCGCTCTGCGAATATTTTCACACGTCAAATTACAGGAAGCATTCAAAGCGGCCATCAAAAAAGAGGATTCAAAAGATCTCACCGAGCGGCTGGCGGAGAAGGAAGAAGATCTGATTTTGACGTGTTCCTTATACCGACTCATCTTCAATATGTGCATACTGCTGGCGTTGGTATATGTTTTCACCAGCCGGGGCGATCCGGCAAGCCGGGGCAGCTACGCTGTCGATTATCTGCTTGCAGCTCTCGTGGCATTCGGCATATTTTCGATATTCAGTCTGGCCATTCCTCATGCCTGGGCGAAATATGCGGGCGAAAAAATCCTTAGCCGGACGTACAAGCTGCTTATGCTCTTCGCGTTTATCGCTTCTCCAATTCTTTACATCTTCAAACTATACGACGGCTTTGTCCGGCGTCTGGCCGGTATCGCCGAAACAACGCCGGAAGAGCAACACGAAGAAAGACAGGAAGAATTCCTGACGGGCCTTGAGCAGCACAGAACCGATGGCGTGCTCGATGAAGAAGAGCAGGAAATGATCGAGAACGTTTTGGAGTTAAGCAGCAGCACCGCCGACGAAATTATGACGCCTCGCACCGACATTGTCGCCGCCGAGGTTAGCTCCGATTTGCAGCAGGTTCTGCAAATCATCACGTCCGGCGGCCATACTCGCATCCCGGTTTACGAAGATAATATAGACAACATAGTCGGCCTTATTTACGCCAAGGACCTGCTGGCCGAGATCGGCAAAGATCCGGTGGATTTCAAGCTCCGTGAAAAAATGAGGAAGGTCTACTTTGTCCCTGAAACAAAACCTCTGCGCGTTCTGCTGCACGAGTTTCAAAACCAGAAATTGCACATCTCCATCGTACTGGACGAATACGGCGGCACAGCCGGCATCGTGACTCTGGAGGATATCCTCGAAGAGCTTGTTGGCGAAATCGCAGACGAGTACGAAGAAACACCCACCGAACCTATAAAGAAAATCGATCAAAACACTATCGAAGCCGACGCCAGAACATATATCGACGACCTGAACGACGAGTGCGATTTAAATCTGCCCGAAGACGAAGATTACGAAACGATAGGCGGCTTTGTCTTCTCCCGTCTCGGCTATATTCCGAAAGCCAACGAAAGCTTCGACTACGAGAATCTAAAGTTCACCATCGCCTCGGCCGAAGCCAGAAAAATTAAACGCATAAAAATCCAGAAAATTGAAAATGGGTAGGGGCCGCCCCATGTAGCGGCCATGGGCAGGCACGCGGGCCTGCCCCTACGGTGCAACCATGCTAACCAAAGACCTGGCTATCTGCATACGCGCGATCGATTATTCCGAAACATCTCAGATTGTCTCGTTTTTTGCCAGAGCCACCGGCAAAATCGACGCCATTGCGAAAGGCTCAAAACGGCCCAAATCGCCCTTCGACGGGCCCATCGAAGTACTCTCGCACGGGAATATCGTTTTTGTCGATTCGGGCGGAGAAAAGCTCGCCACCCTAACCGAATTCCAGCAGCAACCCGCTCTGATAAACCTGCGCAACAACCTTTTTATGATGTACGCCTGCCTTTTCGCCGCCGAGCTGATGAATAACCTGACACACGATTATGATCCCCACCCCGAGCTTTTCGACGGCTTTCTGGAATTTTTGCATAATGCAAACGAGCAGCATTCAACAAGCGACCAGCGGCGTGACATCCTGGCCCTGCTGATATTATTCCAATTGACCCTGCTCAGGGAAATCGGCCTCCAGCCCATTCTTAGTCATTGCGTAAACTGTAAAACGAGTCATGATTTACGAGCCGCAAGCCGCGAACTTTATTTCAGCAGTTCCGCCAACGGGCTGATCTGCAGGGATTGCGAGCCAAGTTTTCCCGACAAAATCAGGCTCACGAAAGCCGCTTCAGCCTGTCTGGTCGCCTTCAAACAGATACCCGGCTCAGCGGAGAAAACGCTTAAGGAGATCGAAAAGGTTTTGGTCCAGCACTTGACGGGACTGCTCGGTCGAACACCGAAAATGGCCAAACATATTCTTCAAGGCTGACTTTTACTGCCGGCGTGTTTCGGCAGGAAACAAGTTAACGTACTTGCATGGTAGATACAGAATATAACACAGAACCGCAGTTTGGGCCGGGCACGGCGAAGTTTATCGCCATGATGCGAAGAGGTCTGGAAAACAGGTTCGCGCCGCTGGTCATAGCCGGGATCGCAGCGGTGATTATGCTTCCGGCATTAAATGCCGGCTTTATACAGGACGACCTGTTCCACCGTATAAGGCTTGTCGAACCATCTCAATTGCCGGAGGAGTTTTCCGATACCGGATTGATCGACCCGGATGCAGGCAGTTTGTCGGTAGCGATGCGTGACATGCACTCTTTTGCTCGAACTCAGCGGGACATCGACAATTTGATGGAGTCGGGCCTGTGTCCATGGTGGACTGCTAAAGATTTGCGATTCGCCAACTTCCGGCCGCTGGACAGCTTTACCCATTGGCTGGATTATCGCCTGTTCCCGGATTCACCGCTCCTGATGCATTTGCACAACATCGCATGGTTCACGGCCGTGGTGTTTTTACTGAGCATCCTGTATCGACAATTAATGGCCCCTGTCTGGATGGCAACTCTTGCAGCACTGCTTTACAGCATTGATGACAGCAACTACTTCCCCGCGATGTGGATCGCGAATAGAAACCTGCTGCTGGCACTGTTTTTTTCCATCATTACGCTGCTGCTCCACCACAAGTGGCGGCAGCACAATTCGCTGGCCGCCGGCGTTGCCGCACCATTTACACTGCTGCTTTCCTTACTATCAACCGAAGCCGGCATAGCAACTTTTGCCTACCTATTCGCTTATGCTCTTATCATAGACCGGGCAAGCCGGGCACGAAGAATCGTAAGCCTGACTCCGGCTTTCATCGTTATAGTGACATGGCGAGTCATCTACAACGCGCTCGGGTATGGAGCTGTGGCAAGCGGCTTTGTCATCGACCCGGGACGCGAGCCAATGCGTTACGCACGGGCCGTGCTGGAGCGGGCACCGGTTCTTCTTTCCGGTCAATGGGGCGGGACACCCGCTGAAATGCTAAACATGTTTTCCGAATACGCCGGTACATTGTACTTGCTTGCCTCTGCGCTGTTTCTGACGTTAATCCTGCTCGTCGTTATTCCGCTGCTGCGCAAAAACCGTGTGGCGCTCTACTGGTTCGTAGGGATGCTGCTCTGCGTTTTGCCCATCTGTGCGACCAGCCCGATGAACCGCAACCTTCTCTTCGTGGCGATCGGCGCTTTCGGCGTGATGGCACAGTTCATCGGCGGATTGTTTGCTGAAGAAAACTGGGTACTGGGATCGCGCTTCTGGCGAGTCCCGGCAATGATACTCTGTGCAACGCTAATATTTGTTCACGGGGGCTTCGCCATCGTATCCCGGGCACGAGCGCCAAAAACGGTATCCTTTATCTTCGATACTTTTTATTCTACGATTAAAGTGGATCCCACCGACGACCTGACGGGTAAGACCCTGGTGGTGGTCAATGCTCCCAATCCGTTTCTGTTTCTCGGCTTGCCCGTTTTAAGAGATTACCAGGATAAACCCCTGCCGGCGAGAACCCGCCTTCTGGTCCCGGGGTACAACCCTTTGAAGATCACCCGCACAGG
>CAZSOR010000062.1:5589-18275 GCA_964608395.1 uncultured Pirellulales bacterium | reverse complement strand
CAATTCTCTGAACATAACATTCCTCCTTCAAAAATATGTGTTTTGTATATACGTTAAACGAAACCGTCATTCTCAATTAATATCTCGATCTCCACTACTGATTGTGCTTGTTCCAGAAAACTCACAGACCAAACGACCAATAACAATCCTGCCTTCCCTGCACTCGATCTTTGTCTGCCAAGAACAATTTCTAACGATTTGACTTCACCTCCTACCTTTGAAAGCCCAATACGAGCTTTAGGTTCAAATATAGAAGTCTTTATTGCTCCTCTTCAACGTCGAAACTGTAAAAGAATCCATCAAGTTAAAAAGGTCAAAATTTCTAAGTTCCACTTATATTATAACCCAAATCAGCCACTTTTTCATCAAAAAAATTAAAAAAGGCAATTGATTAGAAGATTCTTTATAACCATCTCCAAAATTGGCTTTGTTTGGCTTTGAATTGGCTTTGTTTTTTCGCTGCCTCTATCCATCTAAATCCCCATAAACTCTTGTCATTACTAATTTAGCGTCATTCCGTGCCGGAACAAATTGGCTTTGTTTTTTCAAATCGCATCCATTCTTCTTATTTAGGATTTAGTGCTTAGTACTTCGGATTTCCGGCCGAAGGCCGGTTTTGGTTTTGGTTTTTCAAATTAACCACGAATTTTCGTCGTTTTCTACTCTTTTTTGCCTCTGTTCTATGTTTCTCAATTCTCAATTCTCAATTCTACATTCATTATACGAAATACGAATTCGTTAAGTATTATACGAATTAAAATCCTAAAAGGCGGCAAATTTCCAAATAAATCTCCGTGAGACAGCGTCCTTTTATCTACCGCTGAGAACACCGAGAACGCAGAGGATGACTCAAATAATCATTAATCATTTTCTTTTTTCCCCCTTCCTTCCTTGCCCAAGAAGGTAACAGCATCTATAATTGAACATAGCGGATATGATAGCTCTGAAACGGCAACGTCGTAGTTTGTGCTTTCTTGATTTGTGACGAGAGGTTTGGGATGTTATGCGGAAACCATATATACATTGTTAGGCTGTGAAGAAAAAGAATCATAATCTTAATTTATTCTTATTAGGAGAAAAAGGCGGAGACTATGGAATGGGGAAAATTATTATCTGAGAAACGTATACGAGAGCTACTTGAGGACAAACCTGCAAATCCATCAAAACCAGATGAGCGAACTCAGCATGGACGGGATTATGATCGGGCAATTTTTAGTACCCCTGTTCGTCGTCTGCAGGATAAGACCCAGGTGTTTCCACTTGACCCTAATGATTCGGTGAGGACTCGGTTGACACATTCATTAGAGGTTTCAAATATTGCGCGCAATATGGCTCGGGGAATAGGCAACTGGCTTTTCGAAAAGAAAAGAGAAATAGACAGCAAGCAAAGGGATTCTATTGAAATGATAGCTACAACATGCGGCCTAATCCACGATTTAGGAAACCCACCATTCGGTCATGCTGGTGAGGACGCAATACAGGAGTGGTTTAGAGAAAAGGACAAAGATAAAGAATTCTTTAAGTTTTGTAAAGATGCGGATAATGGCGAACAACTGAAGAAAGACTTTCTGAAGTTTGAAGGTAACGCACAGACAATTCGATTGATTTCAAAACTACAGGTATTGGCTGATTTTCATGGGCTTAATTTTACCTGTGCGACAATGTCTGCTGCTTGTAAATATATTGCTTCTGCAAATGAAATCACTGAAGATTTCCATGGAAAGTCCAGACTTGGATATTTTACCTCAGAGCAGGAGCTTATAGAGAAGATTCAAGAAGAAACTGGAACGAAAGACATAAGAAATCCGATAGCATATATTGTAGAGTCTGCTGACGATATAGCGTTTTCAGTTGTCGATATAGAAGATGGTGTCAAAAAGGGTGTCATTAGTTGGGATGTTCTTAAGGGAAAGCTTGAAGAAGAATTTGCAAAAGCATCGAAAGGAGATTCTAAAAGCGACTCAGGGATGCTGGAATTATGTTTTTCAAAAGCAGATGACTATCTTGAGAAAGCAGATACTTCTATTCTCGAAAAAGGGAAACCGCACGATAATGCCATGGCTCAGGCCTTTCGAGTATTCGTTATAATTGAATCTGCAAAGGCTATTGAAAAAGCATTTAAAGAGAAATATAAAGACATTATGAATGGTGATTATCCCAACGAGTTATATAAAGACAGTGAGGCCGGTGAGCTGATCGAAGCTTGTAAGGAAGTGGGGCAAAAGTATATATATTGCTCAAAAGATAATCTGAAATTAGAATTAATGGGGCAGCGGGTAATTCATGATTTGATGGACATCTTTTGGAAAGGGGCCTCCAGCAAAGATAAAAAAGGCTTTGCAGGTAAAATTTTCGATTTGACCTCAAGAAATTATCGTGTAGTATATAAGGAGGCCAAGAAAAAAGGAGATTTACCTGAGAAATACTGTAGCATGCAACTTATGACGGATTATATTTGTGGTATGACAGATACATTTGCGTGCACGCTTCATAAACGATTGACTAATGGTTAGCTTAAAAATACAAAAATTGAAACAACAACTTCGAACACGCCTTGGACGGTTCGTTGCTACCGACTCTAAGCGGCATTACCCATATCTATATAGTGTGCTTGAAGATATCCGCAACAATAATTACCCAGCATTCTTATGTGGCGGAGCAGTAAGAAATATGCTATTGTGTAACAATAGTATTCCACGTGATCTTGATATTATTTTAGGATATGTTTCAAGGGAACGACTTGAGACCTTATTCCCAGATCATATTAAAGGGGAAACCAGCCTTGGAGGACTAAAACTTCAAGTAAAAGATTGGTCGATTGATATGTGGCCAATACAGGACACTTGGGCCTTTAAGGAGGGAAAGGTTACGGGAAAAGGATTTTCAGATTACCCTAAAATAACTTTTCTAAATATAGACGCAATTGCTATACAATTATTTATCAAAAGAAGACAGAAGAGAGAAATTTATTCAAAAGGTTTTTTTGAAGCAATCGCAGAAAGAACTATAGAACTTAATTTCGAAGAAAACCCAGCACCTGCAGAATGTATTGTTAGGGCTTTGCGGATAGCCAACAAATTCAAATTTGCAATTGGGCCAAGACTTGCTCGCTATATGATATCTTATACAAATCAGATGGAGATTGAAGAATTAGCTGAGATATATAAACGTCGTTATATAAGTGCGGATGTCACCGTAGAAAAACTTCACAATTGTCTTAAAAGCATTGAAACACAGATGCAAGCTTCTAACAATAGACCTGTTAAGGTATTTGCGGAGCATAACAGCAATTTCTTCGAGCAATCCCTTAGTTTACCTAAGAGAAATCGTGATTTATTTGCGATGACTTAATGGTAATGACTTAGGAAACTAAGGAAATTAGGGACAACCACGAATGGCGGGACGTTAAGCGATTCGTATGTAGAAAGCTCCCACATCGGCAAGAGGTAGTGTATGAATTGGAAGATACTGCTCTTGCCGCAAAAGAGAACGAGAACTGCATTTAGAAGTAATTTCGTCAATCGGCGTCTGAAACCTCCAATAATTACGAAAAAGACCGATATACGGCTTAAAGTCCCGCTCATCGCGGGAGTAAAAGTAGCCTACCGCCGCTTAGTATGCTATAATCCACAGCAGTTTTATGCAGGCTGGTGATTGTATGCAAATCCCTGCAAATGAAAGAGGCAGACATGAATCCAAACACAGATTTAATCGCACGAGATGAACTTATGAAACGACAAGAATTTAAACCGAAACATCGTAGCACAGATTTGGAAACCTGCGCTATAACACAAATGCACGGTATGACCCGGCGTGACTTTCTCGGCAGCACCGCCGCAGCGACCGGGATTCTCGCTGCACCATGGTACAGGCACAACACAGCAGCAGGACAGGTCACCGACGAACAGCGGCGGCGAATTGAGGCAGCTATTCCGAGCAAAGCGTTCGCTGCGCCCCGTAAGAATCGCAAGCTGCTGATTTTCGATCTCAACGTCGGGTACGGCGGGCACGGCTCCATCCCTACGGCCAATCTGGCTTTCACGCTGATGGGCCAAAAGACCGGTGCTTTCGAGACGGTTATCAGCAAGGATCCTTCCGTCTTCAAGCCGGATAATTTGAAACAGTTTGACGCCGTATTTCTGAACAACACAGTAGGCAATCTCTTTGAAAATGCAGGATTGAGACAAAGCCTGCTCGAATTTGTTTACGGCGGCGGCGGACTTCTCGGCGTCCACGGCACTACCGTAGCCTTTACGCAATGGCCCGGCGCTATTGAAGACTGGCCGGAGTTCGGTATCATGCTCGGAGCGCGCGGCGCCAACCACTACGACAGCGACGAGCACGTTTTTATAAAACTCGACGATCCCGAGCACCCTGTCAATCAACCTTTCGGCGGTAATGACTTCGAGTATCGGGACGAGTTCTTTCGAGTCCACGGGCCATATTCGAGGGACAGGGTTCGCGTGCTCTTCAGTATCGACACCGACAAGACAAAAATCGAGGGACAACCCCGCGGCAATTGTTTCCGCGAAGACAACGACTACGCCCTAGCATGGGTGCGACAGTACGGCCGGGGGCGTGTTTTTTACTGCACGATTGCACACAATCCTTATGTGTTCTGGGACCCGAAGATGCTGCAGTTCTACCTGGCGGCCACTCAGTTTGCTCTGGGTGACCTGCAGGCACCGACAATTCCAAGCGCCAAATTAACGCCGGCCATCCGCTCACAGGAAAAACTCAACTGGCGTCTCGGCATCGAGTCATATACTTTTAATAAATACACGCTCTTCGAGGCGATCGAGAAAACCGCCAAGCTCGGCCTGCCATATATGGGCGGTCTGAGCTTCCAGAAGGTCAGCAAGGAAATTAACAAAAACTTCGATTCCAATCTGACCGACGAAGAGCTGAAACAAATCCGGCTGAAACTGGACTCGGCAGGCATCCGCCTCCTGACGTATTACTATCACGATATCCCGGGCGACGAGGCCGGCTGCCGGAAGATATTCGAGTTCGGGCGAAAGATCGGCATCGAAACGTTCATGTCGGAACCATCGCCCGATGCCCTGGATACAATCGAAAAGTTCTGCGACGATTACGATATCAACGTAGCTATTCACAACCACGACCAAAAAGCTTCGCCGCAGTATTGGAATCCTGAAGGGATTATGAAGGTCTGCCGGGGCCGTAGCAAACGTATCGGGGCATGCGGCGACATGGGCTATTGGATGCGTTCCGGCATCGACCCAATCAAGGCTTTGAACACGCTCAAGGATCGTTTAATCACCATACAAATGCATGACCTGCATGAGCTAAGCCCTGACGGTCACGATGTCCCCTGGGGCACCGGCGCCGGCAAGACGAAAGAATTTATCGAGGAAATCCACCGCCTGGGCATCAGGCCTACTATGTTCGGCCTCGAATACTCATACAACTGGTTCGAATCAATGCCTGAAATAGCGCGATGTATTGACTTCTTCAACAAAATGAGCATGGAACTTGCACAACGAGGTTAACTTATGACAAGAGCGAAACATTCCAACGTAACAGATACTCGAAAAATTAACCGGCGTGAATTTCTTGGCCGAACGGCTGCGCTTTCAGGGATTGTCACCATGCCATGGATCGTTCCCTCCCCGGCCCGTGGTGCAGATTCAAACACAGCGCCGAGCGAGCGGATCACAGTGGGATTAATCGGCAAAGGATTGATGGGCAGCGGCCATTTAAACCGGCTGATCGGCGACAGCGAAGTTCGAGTGCTGGCTGTCTGTGATGTGGATCGCGTGCGGTGCCAAGACGGCAAGCGCCGCGTGGAGGAAACCTACGCCGCAGACCGCGCCAGTGGAACTTATCAAGGCTGCGCCGCCTATAATGACTATCGTGAGCTTCTCGCCAGAGATGACATTGACGCCGTGGTTATCGTCACGCCGGACCATTGGCACACGTTGATTGCAATTGACGCGGTTAAAGCCGGCAAGGACGTTTATTGCGAAAAGCCGATATCGATAACGGTACGGGAGGGCCGCCGATTAGCCGAAACGGTGAGCAGATATAACCGGGTCTTCCAGACCGGCACACAATACCGTTCCATCCCGACGATCCGGCAGGTCTGTAATTTCGTACGCTCAGGCGGGCTCGGAAAGGTCAAGCATGTCTTCACACTTTGGTCCAGGTTGGGCGGCTTCTTCGGGGCAGCCCGTTTCAAGCCATACCGGCATCTGATGGACGTCGAGAATACCGGCAAGTCCTACACGCCCCTGGATATAATCCTCCCCGCCGAACCCGTGCCGGATGGGTTAGACTGGGACCTCTGGGTCGGGCCGGCTCTGTGGCATCCCTACAATCCCGGCTATCACCTGAATCCTTCGCCCGGCGTCGTTCCCTGGTGCTTCTGCGAAGATTTCGGAGCGGCTTCCGTAACATGGCATCACTCGCACAGCGCAGATGTTATTCACTATGCGCTGGGTATGGAGGAAAGCGGACCCGTGGAGTTCATTCATCCGAGCAGCGGAGAATTCCCCACGCTGACCTGCAGGTATGCCAACGGGACGCTCCTGCATCTTGTCGAAAACTGGGGGATTGTGAAGGATGTCTATAAGGCGGTTCCTGCAACTGCGCGATTGGCGGGAAACTTCGGCGGCGTTTTCGTCGGACAGCGCGGCTGGGTCACGTCGATGACAACGGGCGGTCCCATCGAGGGCGGCCCTGAGACGTTATTCGAAGAAATGAAGCTCACAACACGGCAGGTGAATACCGGCCAGAACAATCATCACGCTAACTGGTTCGACTGCATTCGGACGCGACGCCAGCCAAGCTGTAATGCAGAACTCGGCCATCGTTCGGCATCGCTGGGACATCTAACGATTATCGCACACAAGCTACGGCGATCGCTGAAGTGGGACCCGATTAAAGAGGAATTCCAGGGTGACGAAGCGGCCAGCAGGTTGCTCTTCCGCGCGATGCGCTCGCCGTGGCACATCTGAAAAGATTTATTCCGGAAATATACAATGAAACGGACAAACCGCAGAGAAATTCTCGGAGGTCTGGGCGCATTGCCCTTTCTCGGTATGGCCTCATCTTCAAAAGCAAAATCGCAGGACACAATCGATGCCGTATTTTCATGACACTCAAACTGTGCGAGGAATACGGCATCAACGGCATCGTTCTGAAGAATCATAATTTCAAGCACTTCAGATTATCAAATTACTGGAAAGATTGGGGTGGCAGGATGTGGAATTCGCCCTAAAGACCATCGCAGAATCGAAGAATCGTAAACATCCGTGGATAACATAAGCATGATGCCTCGTCTTCGCTCGGCATGAAGAAACTCTTCACCCTGAGCGGAGACGAAGGGTGAGCGGAGACGAAGGGTGAGCGGAGACGAAGGGTGAGCGGAGACGAAGGGTGAACGGAGCCTGATGCCTCGTCGAAGTTTACCCTGAGCGAAGCCGAACGGGCTCGACATGAAGAAACTCTTCACCCTGAGCGGAGACGAAGGGTGAGCGTCTCAGACCTCCTTTGTGATACCCGGTTGCGGTGCGGGGTAGAAGCTGCCGGGTTCTACATGAATGGGAGCGGGAGTTTCAAAGGTCATGCCGTCAATGTCCCGGACAAATTGGAAGTCGGATTTCAACACCTGATCCCGCGTAAGAAACTGGCCGGTATGCGTCGCCATGCGTCCCATGAGTGCTGCTACTTCCGCCTCGCCGGCCCGCCTGGCCTCGTTGTGCGGCTTATCCTGCCGGATCGCATCCAGAAGCAACTGCCATTCGACGCGATACGGATTCGGATCATTCCGGCCGAATTCCCAGATGAGATTTTCCGGGACCATGTTGTGGCCCTTGTATATCTTCGGCTGCGGCTCGCCGAGAGTCGCCATGAGCACGGCCGAGCCTTTGGAACCGTGAGCGTAGTCGGAGTAGGTATTCCAGCAGCCGTTCATGTGCCGCGAGAACGCCAGCAGTTTCGTACCGTCGGCAAAGGTATATTCCACAGTGTAGTGGTCGAACTGATTGCCCGCCTGTTCGTAGCACCGGCCGCCGAATCCCTGGGCCGAGACCGGCCAGGCCCCTTTGGCCCAGCAGGCCACGTCAATGTTATGACAGTGCCAGTCGATGAAAAACCCGGACGAGACCCATGTGAAACTGTTCGGATACTGGAGCTGGAAGGCCAGCTCGTTGACATTCTCCGGCAGCGACGGGCAATGGACCGGGCCGTGCACGCGATAAATACGCAACGTATGTACATCCCCAATTGCCCCATCGTGAATCCGCCGGATCGTTTCCTGCCGGGCCGCCGAATGCCGCCACATGAAACCAACGCCGACCTTCAGATTCTTTTTCTCTGAGGCCTCGGCGGCTTTGAGCCAGCGACGAACGGACGGAGCATCCGTCGCGAAAGATTTCTCCGCGAAGACATTTACGCCCCTCTTTACGGCGTACTCGAAATGAAGCGGACGAAAAGCCGCATGGGTAGTCAGCAGCACAACATCGCCCGGCGACAGGCAGTCGATTGCCTTCTTGTAGGCGTCGAAGCCGATGAATCGGCGCTCGGGCGGCACGTCGAGCTTGTCCGCAAAATCCTTTTTCAAATTGCTAAGACTGCTTCGAAGGCGCGGTTCGAAAAGGTCGGCCATAGCGTATAGTTTCACCGGGCCGCCCGTGGCCGAGAGGGCATCGGAGACAGCTCCCGTACCGCGGCCCCCGCAGCCAACCAGTGCCAGCCGAATCGTATGGTCCCCAGCGGCATAAATCCGGGGCAGGGCAACGCCGGTGACGACCGAACCGGCCAGCAGCCTTCCACTCTGTTTCAGGAATTGCCGGCGGGAGGGTTTGCTCGATCTCTGGTCTTTGATCTGTTGTCTCATGACTTCTCCTTTGAAAATGGTTAGGATTCCCATTTTGCGGTTGCACAAGGTAATGTTAGCACATATCTTTTAGATTACAAGGATAAGTGATATGCTGTTTTAGGCTATCCATATCATCAAACCAATAGAAAGGTTAACAGATTATGGAGCAAAAAAGATTATGGGGCATAATCATTCTGGTGGCTTACAGTTTTACCTTGATGGCGATACCCCTTAACAGGCCGGCTGTCGCTGCTTCGCCAAAAATGGTTTTTCCCGGCCAGCACTGGCAGGAGACCGAGCCCGAAGCGCAGGGCATAGATTCAGCAAAACTGAAAGCCGCCGTAGCGTATCTTAAGGACAACTCGGGCACCGACAGTGTAAAGGAACTCGTCATTATCCGCAACGGCTGCATGATATTCAAAGGCTCAGACATAGACAAGATGCACGGAGTGTGGTCGCTGACGAAATCGTTTACAAGCACTGTACTTGGCCTGCTCATCGATGACGGTAAAGCTACACTCGATACACTTGCAAAGGACTACGTGCCGTCTATGGCGGAAGTCTATCCAGATGTCACGCTGCGGCATTTCACAACTATGACATCCGGATATTACGCCGTCGGCGATGAGCCCAGCGGCAGTTACAAACATGGACCGAGCCGCACTCCCTTCAAACCGGCTCCGACACCGCTGTTCGAACCACCCGGCTCGCGATATGCCTACTGGGATTCAGCCATGAACCAGTTCGCCAATGTTCTGACCCATATCGCCAATGAGCCGATAGAGGTTCTGTTTAAAAAAAGAATTGCCGATCCAATCGGCATGGACAGGGCAAAATGGGACTGGGGCGATTTCGGAAAAATCGATGGAATCGTGGTGAATGGCGGCTCCGGAAACAGCAATAAGCACATCCAAATTTCCGCACGCGAACTGGCCCGATTCGGACATCTCTTTCTGAATCGAGGTAAATGGAAAAACAAACAGTTGATTAGTGCATCATGGGTCGATATCGCAACAAAGGCCCACGTGCCGGCATCGATTCCATTGGAGACTCTGAGCGGCGCGGACGGCCGTGGTGTGTACGGGTATAATTGGTGGATCAACGGTATCAAACCTAACGGCAAGCGAAATTGGCCCGGCGCTCCGCCCGGCACGTATGCAGCCAGCGGCTATAACAACAACGACATGTTCGTTATCCCGAAGTGGAAGATGGTAATAGTTCGACTTGGCCTTGACCAAAGCGAATTCGGAATTACAGGCTCCATCTACAGTACTTTCCTGGAAAAAATCGGTGAGGCAATCACAGAGGAATAGCTCGAATATGCACAGGTAAAGGAGACATTCGAAATGAGCGAAAATATTGAGCAGGCAGGCAGTGCCGGTCGGGCTATTATCACCTTCTCACGCGGCTGGCAGACTCTGGTCGCAACCCGCAGCCTCGGGCGGCGCGGCGTGGAAGTAATCACCGGTGACGAATATGCCATGACGGCAGCGTCATTCTCACGATACAGCGTCGCCGATTTCCGCTATCCGAACCCGACGAAAGAGCCGGAGGCGTTCCTCGACGCTCTGGAGAAAGTTGTGGCCGAATACAAACCCAAGGATAAAACGACGCCGTACGTCCTTATGCCAATTCACAAGGAGACTTACCTTATCGCCCGTCACCGGGAACGTTTCGAGCCGCACATCCGCGTCCCCGTGCCGCAGTTTGAACATATCAAAAAAGTGCACAACAAGGGAACTCTCGCTGCTTATGCGATGCAGCAGGGCCTGCCAATTCCCAGGACATGGATTCCGGAGAACATGACGCACTTTGATTCTATTGCTTCAGAAGTTAAGCTGCCGGCTTTTGTAAAACTTCGCGAAGCGGCATCCGGCGTCGGAATCCGCAAGGTCAACACACCCGATGAACTCAAAGCCACATTCAAGGAATTCGTAGAACATTTCAAACTCAAAGAAAAGGACTATCCTATAATTCAGCAGGGAGTTCCCGGAAACGACTACTGCGTGACAACTCTATTCGACCACGGCAAAATGGTGGCATCAATGACATATCGCGGGCTGCGAGCCTTCCCCGCGGAGCGTGGGGCAACCGTCTTGCGCGAGACTGTCGAGGCCCCGGAAATGGAAAAAGTCGCCGCTGAGCTGCTCGGTTCGATCGGCTGGCATGGCGTGGCGGAGCTGGACTTCAGGTGGGAAGGCACGACGGCTTCGCAGCCACAACTTATAGAAGTCAATCCCCGCTTCTTCGGCGGCCTGATACAGTCTGTGGAATCCGGATGGGATTATCCCTGGCTGCTCTTCCAGCTCGCGGTCAAAGGTCACATCGACCCCGTGAAAAAAATTCGAACCGATGTTCGGACAGAAACACCAATCCTGGCCTTTCTGGCTACCCTGCAGGAAATCGCCGAGAACGACCGCGGCATGGCGGCACTCACTGCCTCGTGGGAGCAGGCAAAAGAAGAATTCCGTACAGGCTCCAAACGCCAGGGCATCCGCCAGCTCTTTCGAGGCGTCAGGGATTACTTTGACGCCAAGGCCCGACTCAACAAGGCCAAACAACTTCTCGAAGAGCACAAAGACAACATTTACGATGTCCTCTCGCGCGATGATCCCTTTGCCGCACTGGGTGTGCTTTATCCTTTAGCTGTCTTCCTCCGGCATGGAAAGGTGAATCTCGAACTCATAACAGGTGAAGGCGGCCCCGGCGATGACGAGCAGTGACAAGAAAACCGGTACCTCGACTTCGCTCGGCATGAAGGCTATCTTCACCCTGAGCGTAGTCGAAGGGTGGCTCAGACGGATCGCAATTGCGCTGGCCGTTCTGGTCGGCATTTATGTATTATTCCATCTTCTCTATCCGGTTTGGATAAACACGCGTTTGCCCGCAGACGCTCCACGTATTGCATTCTCGCTGGACAATTCGCTCCTGGGCCGAATCGGTATAACAGATGCGACTTATCAGCGTGTAATGACGGCGGCTGGCGGTCGCCTTATAACGCTGCGGCCCGATGCGGCCGGTGTCCCTGTCAGCACGGAAAAGGTAAAAGCCCTGCTGGAAAAAGAAAAGATCGACGGTGTGCTTCTAACCGGCGGAGGTGACGTGGACCCGAACCTTTACGGCGGCGATCCGAATACGACCATGCTGGTCCATCGGCTGCGCGACGATTTTGAAATCGCCCTGATTCGCGAGGCCAGGCGTCGCGGCCTGCCCATTCTCGGCATCTGCCGCGGCTGCCAGATTATAAACGTCGCCCTGGGCGGAACGGTCCGAAACCTTCGCAAAGAACAAGAGGTCAAGAGCCGGCACATGGTCTTGAAGGGCCACCCGGTCGATCTGAATCCCGACAGTAAGCTTGCAGAGACCTTAGGTGTCACCCACCTGGCGAAAGCTGTCAGCCTGCATGGTAATTCGGTCGGTGAACCCGCCCCGGAAGTGACAATCGCGGCAACCGGCCCCGGCAGCGTTATCGAGGCTATCGAAGCGGACTCCGCCGGCCAAATAGGCTGGATTGTCGGCATACAATGGCACCCCGAATTGACACTCGATAAGAAAGTCCAGCAGAAAGTCTTCAAATCTCTGGTGGACAGAGCACGCATAGTACGCGAAAGTCGGCAATAATTCTGGTTAATACTTATCGGGAAATAGAAGCTTGCCCCTGCCAGTGACGAAAGTGAGCTAAAGTGACTAAAGTGAGCTAAAGTGTGCACCGGTCGTCTTCAATTTTAGGCACTTTAGTCACTTTCAACTTTAGGCACTCCCCCTGCTATCTTGATATCGTTCAACACTTCTTTAGAGAGAGCTTGCCAGTCACAGTAACCGACACGATTCGTCCATAACG
>CAZSOR010000062.1:0-5489 GCA_964608395.1 uncultured Pirellulales bacterium | reverse complement strand
ACTTCTTTAGAGAGAGCTTGCCAGTCACAGTAACCGACACGATTCGTCCATAACGGATTCTTATATTGGCTAAGGGCCGTGGATGTGTACATGCGCCAGAACTTTGCTGCACTTGTCAATTCTTTTATAGCAGCATTTTGGTGCTCCTTCTTCCGGGTTTCACGGAACAGTGCAAGTTCCGTAGCGCCGCGTATCTTGTGCGCGTAGTACTTGCCCATATAAGCCATCGCACGAATATCCCCCAGCGTCAATCGCAACTCTTTGTCGCCGTCGTGGTTGAAGCCGTCGAGAATTGCCAGCGACTTGTCGGCATGACTGTGAATCCGGTTGGATACCTCAATGGGTGTCGTGCCGGAAAGCGGCTTTGCCTCTGTGACAGCCTTGACATAATCGGGGATGGAAACATTGCCGGTCCCCCCGTGAGGCCCCAGCGTGATAAACCGGTTGACATCGTGAAATCCGCTCGGCGTTTGTGCCGGACCGGGACGGCTTTTGCAAGCCTCGATGTACCATTGAAAATCCAGCGAACCCCAGTGAAAACCCGTAGTCATGGGATAGACCATCGAAGCTTGCTGCCAGGCGGTGAACAAATCCCGGCCGGAAATAGCTGGAAACCGCTGCTGGATTATATCGATGAAACGCTCGTTACCGAGATCCGGGTCATAACCAAGACGTCCCCATATCATCCAGTGATACCAGTGCTTAACGATTTCGATTTGCCGGGGCGTCTCGGGCTCGGTGCTCATAAACTCCCGACCCCATATATACTGGTCGGAACCCAGGTAGAAACCCCGGGAAACATCATAGGGAATGTTTTTTATGAACTCGCGCACGAAGTCCGGGGCGCCCCAGCGAAAATGATACACATCGTCGTTACGTAACGTCCAGATCGTTTTGAGGTTGCCTTCGGACTGGATATCTTTAACGAAGCCGGGATGATAAGGCTGCGTTGTGGAACTGTACACGTGAGCCTTGGCATATTTGAAGCTGAAAATAAACTCGATATCCTTGTGATCTATCAAAGGCTTGAACTTCCGGGCGATGTCTTTTGCGCCGGTTTGATGCTGGCGATGGATAAAGGTGAATTTTCGCCCCGGCTGCGCTTCGGCGGCGTCAAGAACTCCCTGGGCGTAGGTCTTAAACGCCCAGTCCTCTTTCTGCTGGAAAGTAGCTTTCGGCATATTCTCGCCCGTCGTCAGGCCGATCCCCGCCAGATCAGGATACGTGAGGAACATTTGTTTAACACTCTTTCGGAAGTAGTCAATCGTAGTGGCGTTATCGATATCGTCGGTGATTCCATACTTGCCGTAGGTCCCATTGTTGAAAATGTTCCAGGTAACAAAGTAGAATTCGATATTACGGCCCTTGGCATAACGCATCACCTTCCGCCAGAATGCGATCTTCTCGTCAATGGTTATCTTCTTCAAGGTCTCAAGATTGTTCAGTATCTCGGGGTCGTCAAAGCCGATTCCATTACCCGAATAGTACTCCTTCCACTGAACGGTTGACCGTTTCACATCATCCAATGCTACATCAGGGTAGTCCGGCACCTTCACCAGAGAAGGGAAAGGATGGAGACTCCACAGGGAAATATAGTTATACCGATAGCGAGCCAGGTTATCGATGTAATCCTTCCAGAATTCAAAGCTCCACATCTCGGCTATATTGTTTTGCGCGGCATCACAAACATCCGTATAGCTCGGCGTGCGGGCGTCCAGCGGGATGTTGAACTTTGTGCCTCGCATGGCCATATAGGGATTGTGGTCGACGTCCTTGATGCCGTCCAGGCCATTTACACGGATGACCTCGGCCAGTTCCAGTCCCCCGTACATAACACCCCCGGCGTCTGCGCCGACGACCCAGTAGGCGGTTCGCCCGGCATTGGAACTTCTGCGGATACTGTAACCCTCGCTTTTTAGAGTCCCAGGAGGCTTTGCCCCTTCCGATTGCATGGCATGAATAATATCCTCGCTCGAACTTAAAGAAAGAACAATACGCTCACCATCAGTGATCCGGCTGAGCTGTGTCAGACGAAGTTGTCTTACATTATGCCCCATTGCCCTTAACGCCTCTTGAATATCTTCAGCGGCAAACTCGGCCTGCGGGCTCTTATCATCGATTAAAAAGCTAACCGAAGCCGCCTGAAGATCAGAGACTATTGCAAAAGAGCAAAGTATCAGGATAGCAAAGACTCTTTTTCCAATTGTGCCAAAGATGCGATTGTATTGACCATTCATGAAATCTCCTTTGAGCATATTCGGTCGGCATAAATTTTACAGGTGCCAGGGACTTCTCATCGGACGAGCCAACATTTGATTAGCTTGGCGGTCACCGATGAATTGCTCCTTAGCCGAATCCCACTTGAGCTTCCGCCCCAACCGGCAGGCAATCTCCGGGACCAGGCCAAGATAAGAAGCCTTGTGTCCCGCTTCGACCGGCGAGACAGGATCGCGCCTCGTTTGCACGCAACCGATAAAGTCGGCATGGTGACTCGTCGAATCGCCGAGGTGTGTCTCGTTTGGCTTGATGCTTACATTCAACAATGAAGCAGGCTCGGCCCAGATGCCCCGGCGGTTGACATGAACCCAGCCCTTGTCGCCCTTGAATTGACAGCCTTGCTTGTTCGGGTGACCGGTATCGGAGTATGTCATGCGCAGACCGCTTGCGTAAGAGAACTCGGCCTGCCAATCGTTGATATTGTCGGTCAGGCCGTCATTGCGATAGTTGCCCCTGCACTCGACTTCGAACGCTTCGTCACTGACTGCGGGGCAACCCCAGTTGGCGATATCCAGGTGATGGACGCCCCAGTTGACAATAAAGCCGGCACAGTAATCCCAGGTCAGGTACCAGTCCGGGAAAGCCCATCTGCCGCCGTTGTAAGGTTTCATCGGGGCCGGACCAAGGTACATATCATAATCAAATCCAGCCGGGATGGGCTCTTCAGTCGTAGGTTTACGGTATGCCCGCTTATACTCGGGCCCGGGGGCGCCAACCTTGACGGTTTTGATTTTGCCGACGTATCCGTTTCTTGCCAGCTCGCAGGCGAATCTAAAATTACGCTCCGACCGCTGCTGGGTACCGGTCTGGAACACCCGGCCGTACCTGCGGACCGCATCTCGCATTGCCTTGCCCTCGGCAACCGCGACTCCCGTCGGCTTTTCACAGTACATATCCTTGCCGGCCTGTGCAGCGGCAGTGGCAATCAAAGCATGCCAGTGGTCCTGCGTAGCAATCACCACGGCATCAATGTCCTCACGGGCGAGCAGCTCACGAAAATCGCGGAAGGTCGCACATCCTTTGTCGCCGTAATGCCGATCGATGAGGTTTTTCGCCTTTTGACGCCGGTCTTGATTAACATCGCAAACAGCGACCATCCGAACCGCCGGATTATTCAGGAATGCTTTTGTGTTGTGTGTGCCCTGCCCGCCGGCGCCGATGCATCCCATTACAATACGATTGGCCGGGGTAACGTTTCCGGCTTTCCCTAAAGAAGATGAAGCAACAAAATATGGGAATGTTGTCAAACCGGCGGTAACTCCTGCCGCTCGTTTCAGCAGGCTGCGACGAGTAATATTTCTGTTTTGAGACATCTGCGAATCCTCCTGAAATTTTAAGATTAATCATTGAATCTCATACTCGATCAGTCCATAACAGGCGTGCGGCTGGTCGATTTTACGGCATTCTTTCCGGTCTTTTCTCCATAAAAATACCAAATCTGCACGAAAAGCTCAAGTTCTTAAATGCATGAACATCAATAACAATCCCAAATTACTTTTCGAGCTGTTTCGGGCAAATTCCGGCCCTACAAGCTCAAAATAACTATTTAAGAGAAATATGAAAAAAACCGATAGAATTTGAAGTTCAAAAGAAGATTTTACTTGACCATAAGAGGATTAATTTGGTACAAATGGAATACGTAAAACTTGTGGTTATCGGATCTAAAAACGCACATAAACCCTGGTTTTTTCTCACGGAAGGAGGCACTGTCAATTCGCAAACATATATAAGATGTATTTGTAAGCAAGTTTCAGTAAAAACCGCAAAAGATTATCGGGCATTTGGCATGTAACCAAGCCTATTATTAACCTTTTTTGAAGGAGGACAATAATGTACAGTAAATTGATCTGTCTACTATCCTTTATTTTGATGCTGGGCCTGGCAGGCAGCGCCTCAGCGGAACTCGTGGCATACTGGCCCCTCGAGGAGGGTGCCGGCACGGCTGCTGTTGACGTAACCGGCAACGGTCACGATGGCGTCATTGGCGGTACGGCCAATTGGGTGCCCGGAATGAATGGCCTTGCCCTGGACTTTGACGGCACATCCACCTATATTGATGTTGAAGATGAAATCGTACGGGGGACCTGGAGTCTGGCCATGTGGCTTAAGCCTCGAGACATACCGTATACGGCCGCAGACCAGGACTACTACGCAGTGATGCACAACGACATTTGGGGTGTAGGCACAATACACCTCCATTTAAGGCAGAATACCAGTCTGTTAAACGCCGATTTCAATACCGGGCCGGATGTAGAATCAACCACTGTTTTGCAGGAAAACGAATGGTACCATACCGTGGTGACGGTTACCGATGAGGGCGCCGGCGGCTCACAGATGTATATTAACGGTGAGTTGGAAGCCGAAACCTCCGGTGGAAGCGGCGGGGATTTCTTAGGTCCCCTCAACTTCGGCGCCTGGACCAACAGCCAGCGGTACTATCACGGTCTGATGGATGACATCCGCGTTTACGACCACGTCCTCTCGGAAGGCGATGTTCTGGGTGCTATGGAATGTAAAATATGGCCGTATGCATCGGGTCCTGCTCCGGAAGATGGCGCCTTGTATCCGGATACGTGGGTGAGCCTTACCTGGAAACCGGGAGGACTCGCAAACTCGCATGATGTGTATCTTGGCGATAATTTTGACGATGTGAATGACGGCACTGCCGATGTATTCCAGGGCAATCAGGGCTTAACGTATTTTGTCGCCGGCTTTCCTGGATTTCCATTTCCGGATGGCCTTGTTAATGGCACGACCTACTATTGGCGAATCGATGAGGTCAATGAAGCCGATCCGAATAGTCCATGGAAAGGCGACGTCTGGAGCTTTATGATTCCTCCCAAGACGGCCTATGACCCGGTCCCGGCTGAAGGTACTGAGTCCGTCGACCTGAATGTAATGCTTAGCTGGACGGCTGGTTTCGGCGCAAAATTGCACTATATAGTATTCGGCGAAGATTTTGACGAAGTGAACAACGCTGCCGCGGGTGTTCCTAATGGTCCTGCGACTTACACTCCCGGCCCGCTCATGTTAGCCAAGACTTACTACTGGCGTGTCGATGAGTTCGACGGCGGCGCTACGCATAAAGGCGAAGTCTGGAGCTTCACCACTCTGGGCGCCGTCACCGGCCCGAATCCGGCTGATGGCGATGTGGACGTAAAGCCATCGGTAATTCTTGGCTGGGATGCGGGAGCGGTTGCCGCTTCGCACGA
>CAZSOR010000061.1:0-18326 GCA_964608395.1 uncultured Pirellulales bacterium | reverse complement strand
TTTTGTGAAGTCATCAATAATAAAACTCAAGAAGTCACGCTTGTATGAAGACTAGTATAGTGCTGTCATTATGTGTTATCGTTCCAAAGGATATCGCCAATCAGGGGAGTGCTTTATGAAGATCACACACAACATATCTGTTGGCTGCTTGATGCGGCCTTTTATGCTGTTCGTAATCGGCACAATTGCCACCTGTTTTATAGGCACCGCCTGCGTGGATGCCGCCGGTCCGCCACGGATGAAACGTGCCGACGCATTCCTCGGAATCCATTTTGATTTCCATGCAGGCGAGGACTGCAACCGCGTTGGCGAACGAACCACGCCGGAGATGGTCGAACTGGTCATCAACAAGGTCAAACCCGACTACATTCAGATCGACTGCAAAGGGCATCGCGGCTATTCGAGTTATCCAACAAAAGTGGGTAACCCGGCACCAGGCTTCGTCGGTGATCCGCTGCGCATCTGGCGTGACGTGACAAGGAAGCGGGGAATTCCCCTCTTCATGCACTACTCGGGTGTCTGGGATTATAAGGCCGTCGCCGACCATCCGGACTGGGCAGCAATCAATGGGAACGGTAAGCCCAACGATAAGGCCACCTCAGTGTTTGGGCCATACGCCGATACGCTAATGATCCCCCAACTCCGCGAACTGGCTGGTGAGTATGGCGTGGACGGCGTCTGGGTCGACGGCGATTGTTGGGGCACCACGGTCGACTACGGCGCGGCAGCCGTTAGCAAATTCTGTGAACAAACCGGCGCCGAGACCGCACCGCGCAAGGCGGGCGAACCCTATTGGAGTGAATGGATGGACTTCCATCGCGAGGGTTTCCGCAGCTACGTGCGACATTACGTTGATGAGTTGAAAGCGTCCCACCCTGACTTCCAGGTGATCAGCAATTGGGCATTCAGTGATCATATGCCCGAGCCTGTGTCGGCCGACGTGGCAGGCTTGTCCGGCGACTTCTCGCCGGACGACAGTGTGAACTCGGCTCGGTTTGCCGGACGATGTCTCGAGGATCAGGGCGTGCCGTGGGACTTGATGTCGTGGTCGTTTAGTCGCAAAACGCGGAAGCAGAAGCCGGCTGTGCAGCTTATGCAAGAAGCGGCTCTGGTACTCGCCCTGGGTGGCGGATATCAGGCCTACTTCAAACAGGATCGAGACGGAGCGCTCCGCGACCCAGTCGAGATGGATGTAATGGCTGAGGTTGCCCGGTTCTGCCGTGAGCGACAGGAATACTGCCACCGATCAGTTGCCGTACCGCAGATCGCACTGCTCTACTCGACGGCCGGACATTATCGGGAATCACCGCGACTCTTCCACTGGGCTGGCAGCAACGGCGTTCGGGTACTGCGAAAGGCGCTGACTGAGATACTCCGGAGCCAATACGGTGTACAGATCCTTAGCGAGCATCACCTGAAAGGGAACATGTCCGAGTGGCCCGTCATCGTGGTGCCGGGCTGGGAATATCTTGAACCAGATTTTCGTGACGAATTGGCTTCCTACGCCAAATCCGACGGCAGACTAATGCTGATCGGACAAGGCCCAGCGAAGCTTTTCGAAGCCGAGTTGGGTGCAAAAGTCAGCTTTTCCATCGTCTTGGTTGACAAGGTCGACGACGCATTTCCGACCGTTCTCAAGAAGATACTTCCCGAACCGATTGTTGAAGTTACAGGTGCGAAGGATGTCGATGTGAGTCCGCGAACGTTGAATGGGAACCTGTCGATTCACCTGGTAAATACATCTGGTCCGCACGCCAACGCCCCCGATGGAGGTATCACAGAAGTCAAGCCTGTCGGCCCGTTGACAATATCGATCGATTTGGATCAGGCTCCGAAGTCGATCACGATGCAGCCGGAAGGCAAGTCACTGGACGTCACGTGGGCCAACGGCCGGGCAACGGTTACCTTGCCGCGGTTGGATCTTTATTCGATTCTGATGGTGATACCGTAAGGATGATTTTCTGTAAACGTGCAGGAAAGGGGCTGGTTGTACTTGTCAAGCAGGAATGGAACTACAGC
Source organism: uncultured Pirellulales bacterium (assembly GCA_964608395.1). GTDB lineage: Bacteria > Planctomycetota > Phycisphaerae > Sedimentisphaerales > Anaerobacaceae > JAFGPJ01. Next base: position 16,307 of record CAZSOR010000061.1, on the reverse strand, counting down.
AAACGGCTAAATTCCAAGTGATTCTGACACAAAACGGCCGAAATTGCGACTGAGCAGTATGCAGATATTAGTCCGTACCGAAGGGAGGCTATTTATGTCATTCAGAATGGATAATGCCAGTAGGATCAGAACGTCGGATTGGATTCTTTCAACGGTTTGCCTTTTCTCTCTTGAGGTGTTCTTTTTTCCTGCTGTTACGGCAGCTCTTGCCAATAGCAAAGTCCCGGCCCCACATAATGTGGTGCTGACCTCCTTTGAAAAACCATCTGGCCAAAGTATCTGGACTGGGGGCAAAGTGGTCTCGGAGCACGCCACTGAAGGCGAACACTCATTTCAGATAATGCCGGGTAGTACTGCCGTCTGGCAGCTCGATGACGATTGGTCCGGCTATAGACACCTCAAACTCGACGTTTACAATCCCGGTTCTGTGATCAACGTAGGCTTTCGCGTCGTAGATGGCAGAGGCCAATGGAGTTGGGCATTTGAATACAACGTCTATTCCGGTCGAACCACTCAGCATATACGCATCGATGGCCTCGCCAACAACTTTGGTATCGGTGAGGGGATAGACGTCACCAAGATCGTCAAATTCGAAGTACACCTCACCAAACGTTATAAGCATGACTCCCAGACTGACGGTATCTATATTGACAATCTGCGACTAAGTAATAATCCCACGGAGCCGTTCATTGAACGTGATAATGGCCGCCCGGCTACAGACCCGCTTATGCCAAAACCGCCGGGCTTTCTTCTTCCGGAATTCCCCGGTTTTGAGGCCGGCTACAACACATTTACTATTGATCCCGCAGACTATCAGATTCTCGCTAAACCAGACACTGGCCGGGATGGAAGGGGGCGGGCCTTGGAATTCAAGCCTCTCTCCGTCGACAGAATTAAGATCTGGGATGCTGCCCGAACATTCCCCAAAACCGGTACTTACGTCATGGAGTTCTGGGCCAAAGGCCCCTCCGGCTCGCGGCTCGTAGATCACTCAGGAGCAAAGGATTTTGCCTTCTCGACAGAATGGACACACTACTCTTATGAGTTCAAGATGGCTGTCGGCCAAACCAGGCGTTTTGTGCTTGAGGCGACAAACCTACAGGGTAAGTCGGTATGGCTCGATGATCTAGTAGTGTATCTAAAAGATGGCGGCGACAGTCTGGAACCAGTTTCCACGGCCACAGGCGCTCCGTCAGTCGTCACCTACGCCGATGGAATCTGTTATATCAACGAAAAGCCTACGTTCATGCTTGGTTTCTTTCGAAGCAAGCCCGATGCTCTGAAAGGGACACCGTTTAATTTCTGCGCACCGCATGAGCTTCTTGAACCCACGATTCAGATGATGGACAAATGCGCCGAGTACGGCCTGTGGACATCGGTCAATTTAACGGCCACACTTCGTGCTGTCGCCCCAGACAACGTTGGTTACTTTGCCCAAAAGTACAAGAACCACCCGGCTCTTTTCACCTATTACCTCTGTGACGAGCCTGACCACCGCTCACCTTCGGCTACCTCTGAGGCACCAGTCATAGCGCGGGCGACACAAATCCTCAAGAAAGCCGATCCGGCCCATCCGACTCAGGCCTTGGTCATCCCCTGGTGCGCCTCGAATATCTACCGTTACCGCGACACGGTGGACATCCTCTCGGCCGACCGCTATGCCATCAAGGGGATGAAGGACAACAATGAATTATGGACTGTCTACCGCGTTAATATGGCTGTAAAACTGTCCGCCACAGAAGGACAGGTCAACATCTTCACTCCCATGGCCGGGAGAGGTATCACACGTGCAGAAAGCTGGGCACAGGCGTATATGTGTGTCGCTGCAGGCGCCGGAGGTATCATGTGGTTTGAGTTCAATGGGGCACAACGCAAGTGGAATGACTTTTTGGACTTAGGTAAAGAGCTTCGCTCAATCGAAGAATTTCTCGTAGGCGTAGCACTCGAACGTGACCTGACATTCGAAAACGATGTCCTACCCGAGTTTACCACTGGCAGCACTGTACTCAAAGACTTCAAACAAATAAGGGGCATCGGACGTGCAGGTAAGGACAAGACCGCCCTGATTACTGTAAACCTCACACCTCACCCTGCTGAGAACGTCAGAATCACTGCCCCATTCCTCGCACATGCAGATAGAGCCGCAGTAATATTCGAGAATAGAACCATACCGGTCAAAAACGGACTCATCGTAGATACCTATACTGGTCTTGAACGCCACGTTTACGTCGTTGACGGTTTGCCGGAAGGTGTTAAACAAAGACCTGTTCCAAAAGTCGGCGGCCCCTACGTTACGGATTCCGGCGCAACCTGGCGGTTGCAGACCACAGGCAAGGTAAGGGGCCGGTTAGCTGAGGAACTGGCACGCGATAGGTTTATGCAGTCAGAACTGAAGAAGGCTAATGACTTGCTCCAAAAAGGTGACAAGGAAGGTGCCTGTCGCGTCCTAAGAGCCGTCCTTGATCGCTATCCAGACGCACAGGATGTCAGAGAGAGAATACGTGTCATACAGTAAGACACAACATCAGCGCTTTCCATATCGCTCCACCTGCTAATCAGAAGCAGCTTGCTTGTGGTACGAAGTCAGGGACAAGTCGGAAAAGGCCGAGGGGTGGAGAGCAAAACTGCCACAAACAGAAGCTCTGAGAGAGTGATATGGCACCCTCAAAATGGCCCAATTTTCACTCGCAAAACCTCTACAACCTGCCTACAACCCGAAAGTCCGTTATCTACTGGTTTTCAGAAAATCATAACATGCATAAGCTATTATTTATAAGGGAATTAGGTAATGGCTAAAAAATCGCAAACGTATTTCAATGGACGATGCGATATCAATCCCTAAAATGATCACAAAATAATTTCCCACAGATAGTTATGTAAATATAAGGCAAGTGCAGATCAGGAAAAATACAACTTTTACTACAACTAAATCGCGATTATCTATCAAAAAAATCACTATTTTTATGAGACAGGACGACGAAAGTTTCAAAATCATATTTTGATCAAAATCTACTCGAAATCCAACGTCAATTCGATCTCTTTGTCCACAGTTGTCCAAACAGCCCTATCCAGGATATCTCTACCTTCTTTTCGCACAGATCGGACAGGATGGTCAAAATGTTCCAAGTGTACAACAATCCTCTCAGCCCTATCTCGGACAGGAGGCATTATCCTGATCCATCCGCTTTGCCCATCCTCGGCTACTCGTACCGACATGCCCATTGACCCAAAACTTGTCGGAATATCATTCAGCCGGATTACGTCACCGGCATGGGACCACGCACTTGGCATACCCTCCAGCAAGTGCAGCTCTACTCCTCGCTCAAGAATCAGCATATGCCGTACCATTCTTATGAACTCTGCGCTCGCCCAGTTATGGGGCATATCACCTATGTATGTGTCAGGCTCACCGCGAGGATTCTGCTCTTCTCGCCAGCATAATAGCGGACAGGCATGATTGCCGAACGCATAGAATATTGCTGCTGCTTTCCGACCATGACCCAGCCACAAATGCGCATGACCATAGAAGGATCCGGCATAATTCCATATTCCAGCTGGGTCCCAGCCCGTTCCGAATATCAAGCCTTCACGCTGATTAGCGTCCAGCATCTCCAAAGTGCCTTGCATCAGCACATCATCCAACTCAAAAATGCGTCCCGGATAAGTCGACTGTAAAAACGCCCATGCGCCTCGTTGAGGAAGTTGTTGTTGCTCTCCCTTCATCGTCACCGGCACGTAATCATTGCCGTGCTGATCGCGAAGCTTATCACGATTTCTCGCTTTCTCGAAATAATCCCAGTAATCCTCGAACTCAGCCTTCCATGTAGAGACAATCGGCTCTTCCAACTGCTCGGCTATCTCAGTAGCTGCCTTGAGACCCGCCAGTGTCCAATACACATTGGTATATTCCCTGTGCCTGCCTCCCAGCCCGCCGTCGCCAAAGCCTATCGGCATTAGACCGTAGTTTGTCTGAGAAGGGTCGTCCATTGTCATACGTCTGTAATCGATGATCTTGTCTACATTGAACTTCACCTTAGGCCACATCTTTTCCAGCCAGGACCTATCGCCGGTTAACTGCCAGTGACGCAAAATCATCCAGAGCCGTAAGCCGCTCTTTTTCGAAAACTCCACCCCACCAGGTCCATCATCCTTCTCTATTTGCAGCTCCAAACCTGCACGGGCCTCTTGTCCGCGCCCGAGATATGTGACCGCCTCTAAGATGAAAGGGCCGTCTGCAGCCCATGTACCACGGTAGCATGTAGGGCCCACCTGAAATGCCGGCTCTCCGTTACGAAGTTCTCGAGCCTGATAGATATTGCGAATACAAGAATCCAGCAGACTTTGTACCGCAGGATCTGGTACCTGAATCTGATCAAAAGGCAAATCTACTTCCTCTTTCCAGTAGCGAACCGCTTTATCCAATTCCTGCTGGGCACCCTCAACTAAAACAGATGCCGTAGCTTCTTTACCCCTGTACAATCCTACAAGCACTTGTTCTTTCTGGCCCGGTTCCAATTCCTTTTCTGCAAAATACAACCGGAGTGGATTCTGTATCCGTGAATTCACTTCATAAATCGCCAAAGCCCGGCTGTCGGCCTGTCCCAAAAGTATCTGCGCATCTGAGGGTGTGTCCTTCGCCTCAAAAACCCACAAGGCAGTCAGAATCGTGTTCTTGTCCTCTGCGTTGGCAATTTGGTAGACACCCATTTCAAGAAGGCCATCCCCATCTTCATCTTCTGCAACAAAACTTAGTACTACAGGCCGGTGTTGCCCGTACTCAGCAATTAGATCTACTTTACGAACGGACTGTTCCTCTATATGCAACTCTAACGGGCGCTTCCCATTATCCTCATGCCAGCTCTCGATCAATCCAAACGCAACGCGATATTTCTTTCCGGCATCAGCAGGAAATGTAAACGTTAAAGGCCGGTTATAACCCACAAGAATATCCCGGAATCTCTCATCGCATGGTATATTCGGTTTGCCCCAATTTCGGCGTACAGAAGGTAAACGCTGTGGAAGGATCTGTTTGGCCGGCTTGTCATCTTCTGACGTCTTTGGAAAATACGATACGCATTTTGGCGATACCATGCAAAACAACCCCTTTTCCACCGCACGATATACACGCCGCATGTCTTGATCTACCTGCAGCAGTTTATCAGAGTCAACCTTTAATACTATTCGTCCTTTTTGCAGCGCAGTGCCCCTGTTCTCCAACTCAAGCCATAGATAGTCTAAGCGTCTTTTGCTCCATTGTTCCACTGCTTGGCACTCAGGTGCCCTTGCCCAGGCTCGCTGGCGTAACATCAATCCGCCAAACTGTTGTTCTGTAATCACTACGGGTATCTTCGGGTCCAGAAGCTGTTGCTTGATATTGCTTTTATTACCTTTAGTCTCCAGATCTGCTACAACTCGGACATTGAAGTCATAAAATCGCCCGCCACCATAATCATAGTACAATCCACCATCTGAGCCTACAATACTTTTATGTGGATCGTCTGGTAAGCCAATGCACGCCTGCCACCGCTTTGGGGCGTATCGGAAATCCAGTTTTTGTTCTTCAAGGTTCACGGCCGGACCTTTTAACTCGAAAGCCTTGGCCTCAAGCAAGGTCTCGTGCGAATTAGCTTCAAGGAGTTCCATCGGGCATAAAGCCAAGCCTATTAAGACCAGGCCGACCATTCTTATAAAGCGCTGAGTAGACATACATGAAACCTCAAGTGAACAAAAAGTCATTTCTTACTCAGAAAGCATACTATGCAGCCGCATATTCAGCAAGTGAATCTCTGAACGTATGTAGTAAACCGAAGAGTTTCTCGATCCTGCAAAAATTCTGCTATTTTTTTAATAAGTCCATTTTCAAGGGCCAAGGCAAGGCAATCGACCCAAAGCCATAGGCCAGAGTAATGGGTATGAAAGAATGTGAGAAACATCCTTGACATTACCAGAAGAGCCTTGTCTATTAGACTACTCCGAGTAGTTGCCGGTGTTTTGCCGGCGCTACAATAAACTACTGGGAGAGAAGGAGAAAGAACAATGGAAAAGAGGAATAAAACGGGCAAAAAAAAAGCTGGTGTGTGCGCGCTTGTGTTCGTACTGGTGCTGGCAAGCGAGAGTCTAATTTGGGCAAAGGAGGGGGAAAACATAAAAATATATACAGTATTTGCTTCAGGAGGTGTTCAACACTTTGAATCCCAACTTTTAAAACCTTTAACGAATGAAGATATCCTGCGTAAACTCCGAAGCGAGTGCAATCGAGTAGATTTCGTTGTCGGCTCATTTCCCCATAAAATAGCGGATGTAAAAAGAAATTTTGACGGAGTCCTTATTTTTGGTGGTTTAAGAAGCTATTCAATAGCGTTGACCGGATTGCCTACAATAGTCGTATATAACTTCCCTGAATTTTTGCACATTCCCTATGGATTTTTCTTAAGTAAAGGGAAGATTTTGATTGCTTGTATAGATAGGGCAAATACCTGTTCGGCGTCTGTTTCTTCGTCTATGTTTGAAGATTTAGTAGAGAAAATCAAATTAATTCAAGTTCTAAGAAGGATGAAAGAATCAAAGATACTGGCTGTGACAAATGGGCCACTCACAGATTTTTTTCAACGTGGTGACATAAACAACGTGTACGATAGGGATATACGACAAAAGAAGAACCGTGAGGAGATTTTCCTTAACGCAGTGGAAAAATCTTTGGGGGTAAAAGTTACAAAGATAGGAATTGAGGAAGTATCTTCTAATGAGCGAATTCAGAAGATCTGGTTTGATGGGAATCACAAGAAGGCAGAAGAGATCGCAAAAACGTGGATCGCTGAAGCTGAGGGCATGAAAGATACTATCGAATCAGAGGTAGTCCAGGCGGCTAAAGTGTATTTAGCTCTGGAAATATTGATGGACGAATATAGCGCGACGGCCATAGCATTTCACCTCAGGTCACTTATCAAAAATCCGAGACCGGAGGATAAGATTTGGCCAAGTTTGGGTGATTCAGAACTTCAAAAAAGAGGCATAGTAGCCTGTTGTCAGGCGCATTTAAATGTAGTGCTTACCCACATGCTAGCGCAATATGCTTTTGGCAGGCCTTCTATGATGGGTGATATTATATATGAGCCCTTCAACGATGTAAGTATTGTTATGCACTGTGGGGCCCCATGGAACCCTTATGGAGATGAAAGAAGAGTTCCTTATATCATAAGAGACCATGCGGAGAGAAGCGTAAAAGGACATTCAAAATCCGGAGCAGGTGCTTGTTCGGAAGTATTATTTCCAGTAAATGAGTCTGTTACAATATGGAGGATTGATGTGCTCAGTAAAAAAGTACTGGTTCACACTGGCACGACTGTTTCAGGTTACTCCCTCTATAAGGATTTTGGCTATTTAATGTGCAGGTCGAAATTAGTTGCTAAAGTTGATTCTAAAAAGATACAAAGATACGTTTACCAAGATAAATTTGGAGTCCATAGAACGGTGACTTTTGGCGACCATAGAGAAAAGATCAAAGATTTAGCCACCTTAATGGGGTACGAAGTTATCGAAGAAGATAGGTAGTTTGCTTTCGGCAAAAGGAGAAAGAAAATGGCTATGAAAAAATCTGGCGTGTGGGCGTTTGCGTGTATTTTGGTGCTGGCAAGCGGGAGTCAGCTTCGTGCAAAGGCGGAGGAAAATACAAAGATATATACTGTATTTACCAACCAGGGTTGTAGTTGCCCGGCCGGGGGAGCACCCGAAGATCTTATAACTAACGAAGAAGTTTTGCATAAACTTCAAAACGAGTGTAGTGGCGTAGATTTCATCGCAAGGGACATAACAGAACGGGGCACGACCATTGTGTCAGTTCTTAATGAATTAGAGGCTTCAAAAGATGATTTAGATGGAGTGCTTATCATCGGTGTTTCAAGAGAATATAAATTAGCATTCACTGGGCTACCTACTATAGTCGTGTACAACCTTTTTGAGTGGATGAATATTCCATACAAACTTTACAATACGGGAAAAGAACAAGATAGTATATTGGTCGGAGGCCCCGAGTATGAGAAAGGGAAAATCTTAACCGCTCAATTAGACAGAAGAAATGTCTGTTCCCCATCTTCTCATTCCGCTATGTTTAGAGATTTGGTACAGAAGATTAAACTAATTCAAGCAATAAAGAAATTGAAGGAAACCAGAATATTGGTTGTGACACCTCATAAGTATCTTGCTCAGGTAGATTACCAGGGGGATAGTCATAAACACTTCCCCGAGAATTATAACGAGACCTACACTCGTACTTTGAAAGAGTCGTTAGGAATAGAACTTATAAGGATAAAGCCCGAGGAATTTTATCAAGCTGTAAAAAAGGTTGAAGAAAGGCAAGCAGAATTGATTGCAAAAATGTGGATTGATGAAGCTCAAGGTGTGAAAGATACTACAGAATCAGAGGTAATAAAAACAGCTAAGTCGTATCTGGCTTTTGAGGCATTGAGAAAAAAGCACAATTGCAATGCAGTATCAACTCAGATGAGGTCACTCACCGGGAGCGGAAGGGTAGAAGATATATTCTGGCCGGGTTTAGGGCTTATGGAGTTTCAGAAAAGAGGCATACAGGCTATTTGTCAAGAGTACGAAAACATAATGGTTACCCATCTGCTGGGGTACTATCTTGCCGGTCGACCGAGTATGCTTGGCGACTTGATGATAGATACTTTCAACAATATAACTCTTCTTACACATTGTGGAGCGCCAATTAATCCATACGGAGATGATAGAAGAATTCCTTATATTATATGGAGTCATGCCCAGAGCCCTGCAAGAAACACTTTAAAGCCCGGTTCAGGTACTGGTGCACAAGTAAACTACCCTGCAAATGAACCTGTTACAATATGGAAAGTCTATGTGCTCCATAAGAAAATAGGGCTTCACACCGGCAAAACTGCTGATGGTCATTCTCTTTATAAAGATTTTGATGGTATAATGTGTAGAACCAAGTTAGCGGTGAAAGTTGATAATGCAAGGAAGATACAGAAACATTTTTCTCCTGATGAATATGGAATTCACAGGGCGGGAACTTTAGGTGATCTCAGAGAAGGGATTAAAGATTTTGCTACTTTAATTGGATTTGAAGTTGTGGAAGAGGATAAGTAGTATTGTGGTGTTTCACCCAGCCACTCGTTGTTGCGAAAATCTGTCGAAATCTATAGGTTTTTTAATGCAGCAATGACACCGGCTTCGTAGCAGTTTTCAAACTCGGTAATAGTATGTAAAGAGAGCAGTTTTTCGCTTGACTTGTTATATCCCCAGTGCTATAATCACTTATGTATATTGTGATTGGTTTCCCTTTCATTTTATCACTTGGAGGTTATTGCTGCCATGTGTGGACACTGCACGCGACGAGAGTTACTATAGCATGGTAATCGGTATGCAAAATAGCCACGGATCGGCACGCAAATCGGCCACACCCTGATAATATAATAAGCCTCCAAGTGGAGGCGTACAAGTACAATCCTAACACCAAGGAGTAACTTAACAACCCGGTCGAACTCTACGAAGACTGGGGCAAGCCAGAAAAAGCCGAAGAGTGGCGAGCAAAACTGCCGCAAACGGAAGATATTGAAGAGTGATGAGACACACTCAAATTCACCCTTTGGGGAGCTGATAGCATATGCATTCGCAAATCTGTAAAGTGCGAATGGTCTTTTACATTGGGATAGACACAGCGCATGTGATACACTGGCTGATATTGGTGCTGGTCCAGCTATCGGGACAATGGTGGCCATGACATCTATAGCAATCCCTTACCTTGATATTTTTCTTTTCATCAAAAACCCGTTCACAGAAGCAACATCAGGAAGATTATCAATATGAGAATCACCAATACCAATGAAACAACGCAGACTATCAACGCAATCCTTTGCCGCCTTATTATAATTTCATATTCCAAGGCACTCATTTCAGGCGGGACAAAATCCCCGCTGGCCAGCGGTGAGAAACTGCCAACATCAATACTTTGATGGGCCCTGATAGGTGGGTTCCCTTTTAAGATACTTTCTATGTCTTCAATAAGAATCTTGATGTTTTGGTAGCGGTCTTCTGGGTTCTTCTTCATCATTATCTCGATCATCTCGCTAATGCCGATTGACAGCTTTTTGTTTATATGGTCTGGCGGGGTAAGACTTGTATGTAAATGCATATTCATTATATTTCTTTTGTCTTCATGATAGAATGGGACTCTACCTGTCACCATATGGAAAAGGGTTGCCCCGAGGCTGTATATGTCAGCCCTTCCATCAACATTCATTTTGCCCCTTATCTGTTCGGGCGCTATATAATAAGGGGTTCCCCATGCCTGGCCCTTCTCAGCTTCTATGGCAGCAATGTCAGTAAGCTCCCGCGCAATGCCCATGTCAGCCAGCTTAACCACGCCCTCATTGGTAATCATTATGTTCTTGGGCTTGATATCACGGTGGATGATCCAGTGTTCGTGGGCATGCTTAAGGGCCCTTGCAACCTGAATAATGATATTGAGTGCCTCTTTTTCTTCAAATACCTTTCCTTGCTTCAGGGCAGCATCGATTGTGTCACCTTCGACATACTCCATCACAAAATAATGGTATTTACCCGCTTGTCCAACATCGATTGCGCTTACGATATTATGGTGATTCAGCTTCGCAGCCGACCGTCCTTCCTTATGAAAGCGTCTGACATAATTTTCGTTTTTAGCCAATCTGCTTCTCAAGACCTTTATTGCAACAATCCTGTTAAGGCTAGTCTGCCTGCCCCTGAATACTGTCGCCATTGCGCCGGAACCGAGGATTCCTTCTATTTTATATCCTGGAATCCCCTGCTTCTGCAGCCGTCTTAATATTTCTTTCTGGGTTTCCGGATTTCCAGGCATAGTATATACCCCCTTTCATTTTTAAGATATAAAGGGTTGTTATCAGAACTAATCATTTCACCGGAATCTCATTGCTGGTTCCTGCAATTTAGAAATCCTTTTCACTTGCGCCAACAGGCCACACTTCCTAAGGGAACCTTCATTAAATGGGAAAGGCTTTGGAATTACTGTAAGTTTTTCAAGACTATCCTGTTTTAGAGCCATGGACGTCTGACATTTTTCTGCTAATCCTATCTTAAGCAAAAGAAATAAAGTACTGTATCATTCGATAAAGATATTTACCTGACCCTATAAGCAAAAAACCACCAATTTGTACAATCTCTAATAGTATTGTACGAGTGAATACAGATGTTAGCAAGGGCTACAATTCTTTGAAGATAAGGTAGAAATTCTTTGATGACAACCGTGTTACTGTTTAGAATAAATCTAAATCAAGATAAACGGCAATTATGGCTAAGCGAATGGAGTTATACAATGGCAAAAAAGAAAGTTGTCAAAGGCTTATGGTCAAAGAACGAAGTTGCTTTACTTAGAAAATTCTTCCCAAGTAATTCCACAGCCAAGGTAGCTGCAAGGTTGTGAAGGTCACTCGATACGGTTAAGAAAAAAGCATCTAGGATGGGACTTAAGAAATCGAAGAAATATCTGAAGTCACTTGGTCGTAAATAGCCACGTGATGGCTCAGGATTCGCGAGCAAAACTACCACAAACAGAAGCTGTTGACGAGTGACATAGTAGCAGCGAAATGGCCCAATTTTCACTCGCAAAATCTCTACAACTCGACTACAACTATACAACCTCTTATCTACCAATTTTTGAAAAATGCCAATCTCATAAGTGTCTTATATACAGGCGCTTTTGGAGACGCCAAAATTTACCACCGTATTCAATGGCCGGCCTCAACGGCGAGGACTACTGATATATAGTAAATGAAGGAGTTTGATATTGTCGGAAAAAGAATCTATGTGCTATACATAACACACTTTCATCCGTATGACAACTGACAACCGGAGTATAATTAGTAATCCCAGTCGGTGTTTGGCTCTCTTATATCGAGTTCTTTGATCCAGGTATTGCGAAATAGCACTTCATGGCCTTCACACTGCAGCTTAAGTCCTCCAGGCACATCTGTGATACCTGTTCCGTCCTGATTACCTCCATCTATGCCAGAGTTCCTTCCGCCCCAGACCTTTTGGATTTTGTGGTTCGTGTGCGCCCTAACTCCATTGAAAAAGATAGTCACCATTGCTTTTTCGGAGAGCTTTCCGCCCTTGAACCGGGCGGCGCGGAATTTTATGTCGTAAGCGTTCCATTTTCCCGTGCCGTTATAAGCATAGTATGGGCCTGCCGCCTCGTTAATCACGGCAGCCATTCCGTGCTTTCCGCCGTCGCCATCCAGGATTTGAATCTCATAACGATTTTGCAGATAGACTCCGCTATTACCTTTCTTGTGAGGAACCAAAAACTCAATATGCAGCCGGAAATCCCGATATTTCTTTTTCGTAACAATGTCCGCGGCGCCATACTTACCTCCGTCGCCGGCGGGATCGGAGCTTGCGATAACTTTGCCCGGATCCACGGGATCGTCAATGATTTCCCACTTGATAGGTAAAGACGAGGCAAATCGCGGACCTTCCCAATACGTCCATTTTTCGTCCAGCATTTCGCGAGTTCCGTCGATCAGGACTTCGGCTCCTGGCGGTGGTGATGCTCCTATATCAATCTCTCCAGCAGTGCTGGAATAGGTATTACGCCAAAGTTGCAGAGGCCCCATGTCCCAGCTTCGGGCTGTAACAATGTCAATATCACCGTCATTGTCGATGTCTCCAGTCTTGGCTTTGTAGGCGCTCGCAGCAGCGAGCGGTTGTTTTCGCCAAGTGAGCCCCTTGCCTTCATTTATAAACACACATGTCTCAGGATTCTTCTTTCTAATCAGGGTGGCAGCAACGATATCAATATCTCCGTCTAAATCGACATCATCGCCACGAAGGGTATGACAGTAATCTACAACTCCAACCTCGTGTTTGGTCCAGGCATCAGGACCGCCCTTAGGATTAGCCGATTCATACCATGCAATAGCGAAACCGGTTTTTTCTGAATGCGATAGAATCACATCTACTTTGCCATCATTATTAAAATCTTTGATATCAGCCATGACGCTGTGGTCCTGCCAACCGCCTGTAATGTCCTTATACCACGTTGGATCGATATCATGGCGCTTCCAGGTGTCTCTGCGAGGTTGCTGGGGATTCTCCAGCCAGAATCCGTTCATCACCACGTCGTAATCACCGTCTCCATCGACGTCGCCGACTGTCATCCCTTCGCGTTCGGCATTATCGGTTTTTACTTCGATCCAGGAATCAGGCGACTCCTGGAAATAGACAGCGAACTTATGCTTTGTACGGACAACCACATCGGGCTTGCCGTCGTGATCCATGTCGTGCACTTCAACATCTTTGACTTCACTGCCTGTTTCAACAGTGGCCAGTTTGTGTTCTTTCCAACCTGAAGTAGCTTTGCCGCCTGGGTTCTCATACCAAAATACACTGGCCTCATTGTCGCTGCCTTTGGCCGTGACGATATCATTATCACCATCTTTGTCCAGATCGACGGCAAGCACGCCATCTCCGAAGATGTGGCCGCTGTCGACAATGCTGTACCGCTGCCAATTGGGATATTTATACCAACCGATTTTTCCGTCATTCTGTTTACCCCTGTCGCTCGACCATGTATGAACGACTATGTCGTTGAAGCTATCACCGTCGATATCACCAATCGCGGTCCTGCCCCCAATGCTTTCATCAATGACCACATGTTCGAAATCAACTCCTCTGGCAACGCTGGCAATGACCAAAAGAGAGACGATTACAATTGAATTTAATGAAAAGGTGTTATGATGTATATTTAGTTTTGAAATCATTATGTTTACCATTGTGTTTCTCCTGATTAGCAAAAGCCGAGTGTTCCTTTGTTCGTTTCAATTTAACTCTTAATAACTGTAAAATCGCTTAAATACCAGCAGAACTGCTATTGTTACAATATATCTGCTCCCAGGTTTTGTAAACCAATATTATGATATTGGTTTTTCCTCTAAGCTCCACTTCATTATTGTGAATGGCTTCAAAAATAAAGAATTAACAACTCATTCAAGCTGCAAGCCTTTTAAATATTCTGAGTGTTTTTGTTACTTTCTAAGATAAACACTCAAAAAGTCTATACATTTGCGTCAAGAGGCAATTTTTTCTGCTATTTTAACGCAGCTTTATCCTCAACCTTCATTCCAGAATCCCATTTGCAACAGCTCGCAAACACATTCCTCAGGAATATAGTAATTCTCAATATAGATCATTTTCACGCAAGCGAGTTTTCAGAAATTCAAGGTCTCTCTGTATGGCTGTGAGTACTTTTTCTTTTTCAATTGTCAGCTTCGTCGCACCGTGGTTTGCTCCTCCCAAGTCGTATTCATAATGCACTGAGATGGGGCCAGCAATGGATGACGTTTTTAATAGTCGAAGATAATGAGCGAAATCCACCGCACCTTCGCCAAGGGGACAATTAACAGCCTGCCATCTGTTGTTTTGCTTTTCCCAGAAGAAATCTTTAATCGCCAAACTTTTTATCCATTTGGATATAACTTTAAAATGAAGCGGCCAGGCTTGGCCGCCTTCCACTGTCGCGTGACGGATGTCGAATTGACAGCCTATATACTTTGGATCGAGGTCTTTAATCAACTCCCACAGATCCCAGACAGGCGCACCGACATATCCGCTTCCGGCATGGTTTTGGTAGTCGCCGTGAATATTGTAATGTTTATTCATGGCCGCTAAGTCTCGGATCTTAGGTTTGGCTTCATTGAGAGTGGAAATGATACTTTTGTTGTCGTTATATCTGTATTTGCCTAATCGATAACATCGGATACCCAGAGAACCGGCGGTACGTAATATTTTCTCTGTGTTTGGATCGTCCGGATCATTGATGTCCGTGGCCATCATCAATGGCTTAATACCTGCTGACTTAACAGCTTCAACGGCCTTCGGCAGGTCGTCCTCGACCCGCTCGGGCAGGACATGGCCTCCACGCCGGACGGTAAGGTCAACACCATCAAAACCAAGTTCGGCAGTGGTTTGCGCCATGCCGTTGTAGTCGAGCCATTGCAGGTGCTTTGAGAAAATACAAATTTGAAACAGCTTCTTGTCCTGGTTTTGATTAGCTGCTGCCGAATTTATTAAAGGCACCAATGTACCTGCAACGACAGCTTCTTTCATAAATCGCCGGCGTGATATTCTTCTGATCTCCATTATGAGGACCTCCTGTTTATTCCTGATCGTATTGAAATTAAATCCCATTTATATAGAATTACAGCGACTTGAAGTCAGAGGCAGGGGTAATGAGATTAAACATTTACTATGGATTATCTGGCCACACTTCTATGGCTTTTCGAGCAATATTCTCGTATATATCCCTCGCTTTCTTAAAGATCTTTTGTGTTTCTATTCGTTCATTGCCCGATTGGTACCTATCAGGTTTCCTGCTGACTTCGAGCAGGCGATCTATCCAGCGAATCATATATTGGGCATCGTTCTTCGATGCGGTAGGTTTATCATCCACTGTGACATACACGGGACTGGTATGTGCCTGGCGCAAATGACCATCAGGACTGGTAAAGACCGCTCGAGCTGCAATCCATCCGCTACGCTGAGGTTTGAGCTCCATGACAGCAGACTCTTCAAGAACTGGTGAAGGTACTCTGTCTCCCAGATTAAGCGTTTTAATCACCTTCCCATTGTAAATAAGTTCGAGTGAGTTAATCCGTTGGATGCTCCGTAATTCGGCTTTGATACGAATCGGCTCATTATAAGCAGTCGAATACTGAATCTCTGCTCCGCTATCCAGGCTGTTTGCGGTCAGTATTAGGATGGGACCATTTGTTGCGAAAGTACGGCCGGCTCGAATTGCATCGAGGTAGTTAGCTTCGGTAAGGAGGCCATTGAGCTTGGCATAAGTTCTGCCGTAACCGAGCGGAACAGCCATCACACCCATCGCCGAGCCACCGGTTGCGGCGAGCTTGAATCCGCAGTTTAGAAAACGATAATAGGTCGAATTCGTCCGGTGAAAAAGCTCATCCTGAATCCAATCATTCTGCTGCTGCTCAATATCAGCACCTGCCATTCCCCAACCAACGCGTCCATCTTGTAAAGTCGCTTTTCTATGATAGTGATTGTGACAAACCTGTACTGAATCGAATAATCCCAAAGCTACACCGACCACATTCTCGCCCCATATCGGTTTGTCTGTGTCGATGATGCACTCCGGTGATGTCTCTCTTGCAATCCGGCCCAGAACGGCGTCACAAGGATACCGGCTGCCCTGTGGCGGCATCTTGACGGGTTTGGTTAGACCAAACATCAATAAGGCACCGACAGACTCGAATGGG
>CAZSOR010000060.1:0-18359 GCA_964608395.1 uncultured Pirellulales bacterium | reverse complement strand
TGTTCGGGGCCTATACCGAAATCAAAAGGTATAGGCCCCGATTGTTTTGCGTGTCGAGTCAATATGATTTTCTGATTGGCGGATGACCTAATGTTCAATCACAGTCGCCCCATCCGGTATCTCAAACTCAAACAGTTCATCCGGAAGGTTCTCATAATAGGTGATCTTCTCTGCAACATATTGAGCCGGTCCTTCCCAGTCGGCGTTCTCCCATTGTTTGAGACCGACCAGGAGATTGCTCTGCCTGTCAATTTCCAGCCAAAGGGATCTTGGCCCGTTATAACGCTTATCAAGCCAGGCACAAGTCAGGAAGATTCGTTGTTTACCAGTCGCGGAATCTTTACTATCGGTCACTTCCCATTTGGTGATTAAGCCCGATTCACGAAAGGTCTTTAATTGTTCCAGTAATCGGCTCCCAATCCAGACTTCGGCGGTGCCGTAGGAAAGGTTCTTAGTGACAGTATTGGTTTGCTGATCGTATCGCCAGGTCTCCCGGCCGTTCGTAATGATGGTAGGAACACCATCGACTTCGATTCGTATCTTTTTTACCTTTGTCTGATCTTCATTGGCAACCGCCCACGATTTTTGTTTTCGCATCTGTAACATGCCATCCTCATTCAAGAACGTCTCCGACCCTTCAACGAGAACTGCTTTGTATTTACTCACCGCCTCGATACTTTGCTCGATGGCCCAGGCGACGCCTGATGTTTGGCTAAACATGAGCACGCCGATCAGACACGCGATGATGAGAACCGCGGCGACGGCAACTTTGGTTAGTGGACTCTTCATTATGATTCTCCATATATTTTCCGGCACAGCCGGCACTTTATCTCTGATCTTTTGCCGGGCACGAAGCACATCTGCGAATACTTGTTCGTCGGTCTCGGAATGTATGCTCAGCTCAGCGTTTTTGAAAAACTGTTTTATCTTATCTGCGGATTTCATTTTTCCACCTCGCTATTAAGCAATGACCGCAGTCTTGCTATACCATACCGATATCGGCCTTTAACCGTATTAACGGATGCGTTCTGTAGTGCCGCAATCCGGCGAAACGTCATGTCCATTTCCATACGAAGGCTGATTACTTCCCGCTGCTCGTACGGCAGTTCCTGCAACGCGTTGCTCAGGAGCGTCAGTTGCTCGCCGAGGACCGCCCATTGCCGGGGCCCTCGTTCGGAGCAGGCAAGCAGCTCCGTCCCGTCGAGATCGGTTTCACTATGCCTCTTGTTGTCACGCAGGTGATTTCGAACTCGATTAATTACGCTCGTGACCAGATAATTCTTAAGGCTGCCGGTCAGTTTGATACGATCGGCTGATTCGGCAAACTTAACAAAAACATCATGAACTATATCCTCAGCCATATTCCTGTTGCCAATGAGCACTACAGCCAGCTTAAGCAGCTCGACCTTGTATTTGTCGTAGATCTGCCTTAAGGCCTCGTGATTGCCTTGTTTAAACCTGAAAATAAGCAGCTTATCTTCTACCATCGTGCACGCCCGTATGAAAAGTAATCACTCTTCGTCCTATTACACACCGAAACAGGGATTTGGGTATAGAGAATATTTGATTTTGCTGAACTTTTCCCTTTTTCGAACGGGCGGCCTTTCCGTTCACGGGGGGAACGCCGGCCGCATATAGAGCCCGAGTTGTCTTTTCTGGAAATTTCCTGGGGGGCATAAAAAAAGCTTTAAAGCCGGATCACACACTCCTTAAAGCAGGAGGCCGACTTTAAAGCTTTTCAAAACGTGACCATAAAGGAAGTTTTTACAACTCCCCATGGTCACGCCGGTCGTCTATTAAGGATAACAATGTGGCTTCGGCTTTGGAGGCACGTAGCTGCCTGTAACAATTTGACTCTGACCCATTTGAACATTCAGAGAATTGTTAACGACAACGTTGGAACCCGGGCCGCCCGAGACTGACGCAAATTGTGCCGCCCCGACAGCCTGGTAATTCGCACTTATTCCGCCCGGAGTAACCAAAATCTGTTTCTGGCCTCCAACGAAACCCTGTGCGCCCACCGCGCCGCCTATACCGCCGGTCTTACGTACAACATTATCAAGGCCAACGTTAAGACTTTGGCCCTGTGCTTGAAAGCCGCGTCTGCCGGGCACGACAAGCTGGCTTTGCAGGCCGTCCACTGACGCTTTCTGCAAAATCTTTGTTGTGCCGCAAACACCGACAGCCCTTGCACCCTGGGCCAATATGCCTGTTTCTTTCTGTATGGCCGCAGTGCCAGCAGCGTGTACCTTCTGGCTGTGGCCGACCATTAACAGATTTCCACCTTCCGCCCAGCCGGCTCCTCCGACCCTTTGGACCATATTCAGTGCACCAATCGAAAAACCTTCCGCCTGGCCAATAACTGCAAAAGCGCCAGAGGACAGCAATAGAATGATCGCCACTGAAATCGAGAAACCTCTAAGCATTTTATTAAACTCCATTTTCATACACATTTCGGATTCCATCCGGGCTGCTCATCAGCGATCAGCAATACCAGATAACAAATAACCCAACTCCTTCTTGCTCGATAGGCAACCTCCTTTCCATTATTTTCTATCCTGGGCAAAGTTATCACGGCAGTTTCTTTCGAAACTACTGGCCTGTATTAAAACTATTTTACTGTCAGGTTCTCTATTCGCTGGTTCTCGCCAAATTCCGCCATATCGTAGAGTTCCTGACTGATTTCCACTCCCGGGGACGGTCTTTTTCTCGTCAGAGGAGCGGTCTGTCGCACAGTTCCTACGCCGTTCTGCCGAGGCTTGGTAAGTCTCATACCGGATTGCCCTGGTATGAGCTGCGCGCGGATTTTATTGTAGAAGGACTGTGGAATTCTTCTGCTTTGGACAGCCTCCGGCCAAAATCTATAACCTTCTGCGCTCAAAAGAGCTTTTCCTTTACCTTCGGTAATCCCGCTCGAGGCCGAGCCAAGCAACGAAATTGAATAGTTGGCCTGGCTGTACGCGCCGGCGGCACCGGGGAAAGAAGTATTGGAGCCGATCGTGACACCTTTCATGCCCCCGGAGATAAGCAGGATGTCCACGTCCCACGGCAAAGTTTCCGCCACCGCGGCGTCATATACCTGATCCCAGTTGCGATCCACCTTACCTTCCAAACTTACTTTTCCAATGTAAGCATAACCAGCTTTTTTCAGAAGATTCGTGTCCACATTGGTGTCGATAAAGACTAAAAGAGGCTTGGCATTAGGTCTGCGAGTCCGAACAAGAGAACTTGATATTTCAAATCCTCTGCCGTGATGGTAATTATCAGGTCCCCCGAATATTACTCCAACGCCATTCAGGAAACCTCCTATACTTTCCAGCGGGCCTTCATAAGACAATGCTTTGACAACACCCCTGAGATCTTTCATGTCACTGTCATTATCAGGATCGAAAACTCGCTCGTAAATCTGGTCGTCACTGTTCGGGCCATTGGGAAAATAAGCCTTTACCGTGCCCCATCCACCATGATTCCAATAAGGTAAATAAGGAGGAAACACGGAAAGCGGCGGCGTGCGCGTCTCGTAATTTGAAACTGAAGTGGTATTAATACTTGCTCCCGAACTGGAGGCCGCATCAGAATTGGATTTGCCGCCATAAGCCGTAGAACTCGAGTTGCCGCCATAAGCTGTAGAACTCGAGTCACCACTGCCACTGAGAGAAACGTTCTGGTACTGGCTGGTATTAATGTTATTTTCAATCCCAATCTGTGTATTGGCTGGATTCGGAGTAGGAGTTCCACCGGTTGCGTAAGCACCTCCGGCAACCATCAATACAGGAATCAACACTGCAATTAATCTTTTCATTATCAATCTCCTTAATTGAAATTCCGTTTCATCTTTAACTCATCCATACAAACACCCTCCTGGCGTCTTAATATAAGTGTTGTTTTCCTGCTCTAATCAGCCTCCTTTCTTCCTCCGTAAATTACTCAGGTAATCCCGTTTTTATCGCTATCGCTGTGAATAATAGACTTCTGTGACACAATAAGAAAATTGAATCCCGCCATGAAGGTGAAAAGCTTAACAATCCATTGTAAACTGACCCGAGTATCCATTCTCTTCTAACCAGCAAACTTTATAACCAATCCTTAATAAACCGACCGTTTGTCTTCCTGAGCAAACGATCAAATCCATTCATCTTGCTTATCGTAGCGTGAATTGTAATCTTATAGGACGTTAATGGCAAATAAAAAAAGATTTTTTCTATAATAGCAGTAAGCTGTTTACCCTCCAAAAGTTATGTCCGAGCAGGCAAGAAAAAGGCTCTATAGAAATTTACCGTGCCTTGGTAACAAGCGTGCCGGGATTTATTTTATTTCGATAACCGAGTTAAAGCCGCCGAACGGATTCAATTCGTTTAACTCATTATAAGGGTCCTGCTGCCACTGCCCGTCAACAACGAGCCTGTAGCGATATCGTCCCGGGTTCAGCTTCATTTGGGTCTGCCAAACGCCGCTGTCACCCACCTTCTCCATCATAGTCTGTTCCGGCTGCCAGTTATTAAAATCACCGGCGATCTGAACGCTATTAGCACGCGGATACAACGTTACAAATACCACAGCATCATTTATCTGGCTGACACCGTAATACTCTGAAAGCTTGGCGGAAGTACTCTTCTCTAAAGTCTCCTCCTCAGGTGCCTGGGCCGCTTGTGGTTCTTCGAGAGCCCGGTCTTCGTGAACTTCTATCTCTTCTTCGAGATCCAGCTCAATGGGCTCTTCGACTAAGGTAAGCTCATCCTCGCCCAGACTGTGTTCGGGCTGTTCGACTTGAACCGGTTCAACAGCTTTTACGGGCGGCTTTGCTGCCTGCAGCAACTCATCGGCGGTGGCACTAATGGATTCGAGCTGATCTGCCAGGGAATTGACAAACTCATTGCGTTGCTGCTTCGTCTTCGTGCCCAGGATTTCCTCGGCCAGAGCACTAAAATCTTTCCTGCCCTTGCTGGCAGGATCATATTCGCTGATGGGCTGGCCAAAACTCGAAGCTTCTTTGATCCTGGTATTGAAGCTTACGATTGTATTGAGCATTTTGTCGCCGAAACGGCTGCGCAAATCGGCCAATATCTCTCTGGCCATCTTGGTCCTGATGTCATACATACTGGCCAGAACTTTGACATTCACATGCTGGCTGCAACGCTTGCAGAGAATACTCAGGGTCTCGAGCTGCCTGCTAAGCCCGTGCAGGGCAAAATAGCCGGTCTCGACGGGGACAATAACATCAGTCGCCGCTCTTAGCGCGTTGAAGGTCAACAGGCCCACCGCCGGAGGACAATCGATTATTGTGTAGTCATAATTATCCTTCATGTCGTCCAGGGCTTCTTTCAAACACGACTCACGCTCGCTAATGCCGACCATCTGCTGCTCGAACGCAGACAGATCTATGCTGGCCGGAGCCAGCTCCAGTCTATCACTAATCTGCCAGAGTATCTCTGTCATCTTGATCGGTTCGTTTCTGCTCCTGCTTATCAACACATCGTATATGCTCTGCTCGATCTGTTCTTCGGGCACAGCAAGACCGACCGCGCAATGCGACTGAGAGTCCATATCGACCAGCAAAACTCTCTGGCCGGCCTCAGCAAGAGCGCTTGCCAGGTTTATCGATACCGTCGTCTTGCCACAACCACCTTTCTGATTGACAACCGCTATGGTCTTCATAGTGTTTCTCCAGCCCACAAAATGGATGACACGAAAAATCCTTTTTTTACTGCGGAAAACGCCTTCTTAGCGTTATAAACCAGCAGAACATCTTTTTATGTTCTTCGGCAAAAAAATGGGTAAAACTTTATCCTTTTTATGGGACCGGCCAATAAAAACGCACTTACCCACATAAACAAATAGCATTTTCACGCCGCTATAAGCGACTAAACAGGGCAAAATAAGCCTAAACAAAATGTCCCGCTAAAATGTCCTCTGCCAATATAATTAAGGCTTGCTGAACAAGCCATATAGAGTCCTTTTTCGCCTTAAACCTCATAAATTGGTAAACGGCCCTAATAATTTTAAAATAATACGCGTTCCTAATTATTTACAAAGTATAAAAGGGCTGGCAGTGTATCAATCTGCCAGCCCTTTGAGCATCCTTGCCGTTTTGTTTCTTTCTGAGGTGGCCTATAGTGCCAGTGCCGAGATTTGTTAAGGGCGAACGGCACGTTTATAGATGCGGTTCTCGTCAATCAGGCCGGAGAAAAACGGTGTCCTGCACAGTCCTTATGGTAGCGGCAAAGGCTCATCATCAGTCCAGTGCAACGCCATGATCTCCAGGTCGGTTCGATTGACTTGGCCGTCGCCGTTGATGTCTCCGGCGACAATCGTTTCACAAATCGCCTCGCCAAAATATGACTTACTGGCTTTGGATGTACTGCCGTAGACACCCATGTTGACGAAGCCACCATTCGGGAAGAACTCCCAGCCGATTGGACTCATTGGGTCGCCCATATCAATGCAGGGGCTGGTTAAGTCATCTCTCATCCAGATTTGGTTGTTCAGATCCCAGCGCCCGGCCTCAGACATCAAATGATAGTCACCATTATCTGGATCTGCGAAACATGGGTCGGCATCCATATTGGTTTCGCCCGTCCAGCCGCCCTGCACATCGCTGTAGCTAACAGTTGTCGAGCACCCCTTATTATTGTATACACCATCGTGTATCTGTCGCCCGGTATTGCCCCAGAAGATGCAATTGATCAGCGTCGGGCTGCAGTTTTCCCAGCTGGCCATCCCGCCGCCATTATTTGCCGAGTTCCCGCTGAACGTACAGTTTGTAAGCGTCGGGCTGCAGTTCAACCAGTTGTTCACCCCGCCGCCGTTGTGGTCTGGCGAGTTCCCGATGAACAAACAGTTGGTCAGCGTCGGGTTGCTGGAGTTGTAGTTCCACATTCCGCCGCCGTCCCATCCTGCCGAGTTGTCGCTGAACGTGCAGTTTATAAGCGTCGGGCTGCTTGACGAATTGGCCATCCCGCCGCCTTGCCCGCCGCTCAACCGAGCCCAGTTCCCGCTGAACGTGCAGTTGTTAAGCGTCGGGCTGCTGCTTGACAAGTTGCACATACCGCCGCCGAAGTGGGCCAAGTTGCCGTAGAATATGCAGTTGGTCAGCGTCGGGCTGCCGTTGCGATTATACATCCCGCCGCCCACATCGGCATCGAACTGGATAGAGCCGTTAGCATTGCCGGCAGTAATGATAAAGCCGTCTAATACGGCTGTGTCGTTTGTCCCGCTACCGGTAACAACGTGGTAGCTGTTCTCGTAATTGTTGGCAAAGTCCGGCCCATCATTACTAAGCAGGTCACCGCTCAGGACAGTCTCATACACTTTAATATCCCGGGCAGTGGGCTCTGGCTCACCGAACCCCGCGTAGCCACCGTTAATCGCCACGCCATTTTTAAGCTCAAACGTTGCGAACCGATCGCCGGTGCCGGTAGGATTGCCAGTATTCGCATCTGGTTTGTAAATGCCGTCGGCCACCCAGATTTGATCCCCGGAGATGCTTGCTCCCAGGCCATCTTGAAGATACTTGTAAGCTGTCCCCCAAGTTTGGCCATCTGCTCTTATGCCACTTCGTCCTCTCGTTGGCGCATCCGCATCAACGTAGATGATTTCTGCCATCGCACTACCGCCGCCGCCAAGCACAATAGCGACCACAAATCCAACTAACACCAACCTGATTTCTGCACAATTTAACCATTTCATTTTGAACCGTCCTTTCTGCCATCGGGGCATCAGAATAATAAAAAAACATTCAATTTATGTTCACATAAGCTCTATTCTTATAAGCAAAAAAAAATGAGCAACCGGACGATCTTGTTGTAACTTTTTTCTAAAATTGGTAAAATTTACATAAGATCTTGGATTTTTTAGAGGTTAGTTGAGGATGAGGCTTACTGTTGACGAGAAAACTCGGCATTTGGTTGCGCTGGCGCAAGACGGCGGTGAGTCAGCTTTAAACCAACTGTGCAAGGTCTATGGCCCGCGCGTGCTCTGGATAA
The DNA here is from genome assembly GCA_964608395.1 of uncultured Pirellulales bacterium. GTDB lineage: Bacteria > Planctomycetota > Phycisphaerae > Sedimentisphaerales > Anaerobacaceae > JAFGPJ01. The sequence continues at coordinate 10,377 of CAZSOR010000060.1, read as the reverse complement.
TACGGCTTCGTATGGGCAGGGAGCTTCGCTCTAAGCTGGAATCCATGGATTTAGTCCAGGATGTTCTTATGTCTGCTTTGAAGGATTTAGGAAACTTCACATACAAGACCGAGGGGGATTTCCTGCGGTGGCTCTCGAGAATAGCTGAAAACAGACTTCGGAATCAGTTGCAAAGATTGCACGCGAATAAGCGCGATATTCGTAAAGAAATTCAACTCAATGGCTATAGACCAACTGTTGAGGATAGCTTTGTCGCAGCTTTGGACGCCATTGACACTACAACGCCGAGCGCTATAATGTCAAAAAGGGAGGATTTAGATAAGCTTACCAAGGCGATAGACGTACTGAAACCTGAGTACAGACAAGTTATTGTCCTGACAAAAATCGAGGGGCTTTCCTACAAAGAAATTGGGGACCGACTGGGCAAGAGCAGCGAAGCGGTGCGAAAGCTGGTTTCTCGTGCGTTGGAAGAGCTAATCGGTATCTTCGAGAATATCTAATGGCTGGAACAATTGGCGATAATCAAGAACATAGCCTTAGAAAAGCGGTGCGGCAGTTTATCGATGCGCAGTTGCAGGGCCAGAAGCCTGATATAGAAGAATTTGTGAGGCAATACCCTGAGTTTGAGAACCAGATCAGACAGAAAGTACTGAACCTTCAGAAAATTGATACTTTATTCGATTCTCTTGTGCAGGTAGATGAGGGCGACTTTGAAGATACAGCGTCGGGACAGGATCTTGTTGGGCAGAAAGTAGGGCACTTTGAAATCCGCGAAATGATTGGTAGGGGAGGTATGGGAGTCGTCTACCTGGCTGGTGATACCAGACTTGACCGCTCTGTTGCCATCAAGAGTATGCCTCCCGGGCTAATGGACAACGCGACCGCTCGGACACGGTTTACGCGTGAGGCCAAACTCCTGGCCTCACTGAGTCACCCGAATATCGGAGTGATCCATGACATCATTGAGCAGGCTGAGGGCATCGCCTATTTGGTTCTCGAATACGTCCCGGGCGAGACACTCGCTGAACAAATAACGAAGGGGCCGCTTAAGCTTCAAGAGGCATTAACGATAGCTTTGCAGATAGCTGAGGCAATGGCGGCAGCTCATGAGCACGATGTGATACACCGCGATCTCAAACCCGGTAACATCAAGATAACGCCGGATGGAAAGGTGAAGGTTCTGGATTTCGGCTTGGCCAAGGCGGTAGGCGGTGAACCCTCAGAGAAACCGACCACCGTCACTCAGCCTGGCCGGGTGATTGGAACGCCGGCTTACATGAGCCCGGAACAGGCCCGCGGCAAGTCTACCGATAAGCGCAGCGACATCTGGTCATTCGGTTGTGTGCTGTACGAGATGCTGACAGGCAAGGTACCCTTTGAGGGCGAGACAATTTCCGACACGCTGGCCAGCATTCTACAAACAGAACCCAACTGGCAAACGTTGCCACAGAACACGCCGGCGAATATCCGATCTCTAATGAGTCACTGCCTTAAGAAAGACCCGCGCCGGCGGCTCCGGGACATTGGAGACGCAGCCATCGAAATCAACGAAACGCTGAGTTCGCCGCCAGTGACAATACCTTTGAAGTTACGAAGGATGGCTATGATTATTGGTGCCGTTATCATCGTTGTCCTGTCCATTATTGCTGTGCGTTTTATTCCGCGACAGCAAGATCAATCTTCTTCGAAGGAGAAACGACTGGTGGTTCTGCCGTTTGAGAATCTGGGGCCTGCTGAAGATGATTATTTCGCTGCTGGCATGACTGATGAGATTACAACTCGCTTAGCCGGTATTCATGGACTGGGTGTCATCTCACGCCAGAGCGCAATTCAGTATAAGAAAAGAGAAAAAAATACACGGCAGATAGCTAAAGAGTTAAGCGTTGATTATATTCTGGAAGGTACAGTCCAACGTGAGCAGCCATCGGATCCAAACAGCCAACTCAGAATAAGACCCCAGTTAATCAAGGCTTACGACGATACACACGTCTGGGCCCAAACATTTGATAATGATATGAGTGAAGTTTTCCGCCTGCAGTCTGACGTAGCTGAGCGGATCGCGCAGGCATTAGACATAACTCTGCTTGAACCGGAACGGAAAGCACTTGCGTCCCGGCCAACAGAGAACATAGAGGCCTATGAGTATTACCTGCGCGGCAACGAATATTTACGAATTGGGAGTCGAACGGAACTAGAAAATGATTTAAGGATAGCCATAGGAATGTACGAAAAGGCGGTCAAGCTGGACCCTGTGTTTGCTTTAGCCTACGCCCAGCTCTCAAGGCCTCATGTCTGGATGTATTGGTGGTATCATGACCGGAGCGAAGAGCGCCTTGCCCTGGCAAAGGAAGCGATAGACAAAGCGTTCCAACTTGATCCTGAACTGCCTGAAGCGCATCTGGCTTTGGGGCATTACTATTACCATGGTCATCTGGATTACGACCGCGCCTTAGAGGAATTTGCTATCGTCCAGAAAAGCCAGCCCAACAACAGCGAACTGCTGAGGTTTATCAGTTATGTTCAAAGGCGCCAGGGAAAATTCGAAGCGGCACTGGCCAACATCAAGAGAGCTTCGGAGCTTGATCCTCTTTCTGTAAGGTCAATACAACAGGTCGGAGTAACCTTTGAGCTCCTGCGCAAGTACGCAGAGGCGGAGTGTTATTTTAACCGTGCCATCTTGCTGAGTCCTGATTGGCCAGCTATATATGCCGGCAAGGCAAAGCTATACCTGCGTTGGGAAGGCAGCACTGAGAAGGCGCGGACAGTCGTGGAAGAGGCGTTGGAAAACATCAAGTCAGCAGAAGACCCTGACATTGTTAATTTGTTGGTCGATATCGATGTGTTCGATAAGAACTATCAAGAGGCTTTGGACCGGCTCTCTTTGAAATCAGAAGATATTGATAGTCAATTTCGCTTTATCCCCAAAGCTCTCCGATGCGCGCAAATCTGTGGGTATATGAAGAAAAAAGAGTTGGCGAAGAAATATTACCAGGATGCTCAAAGCATTCTCGAATCCAAAATCCAGGAATGGCCAGAGGATGGTCGGTTCCACAGTTCCCTCGGCGTTGCCTATGCTGGTCTCGGTCGTAAGGAAGATGCACTCCGGGAAGGAAAGTTCGGAGTGAAGCTGCTACCTGTAAGCAAGGAGGCATGGCGAGGTCTATTTCGAGTGGAGGCTTTAGCTAAGATCTACGTGATGGTTGGCGAATATGATGCGGCCATCGACCAGCTTGAGTTCCTGCTTTCGGTCCCTGGAGAGATGTCGATTCCATTACTTCGCCTTGACCCGGCCTGGGACCCCCTACGCGACCACCCCGGTTTCAAGAAGCTGATAGAATAAAACAAATAGTACAACAAGTCGAGAAATGGCGAGCAAAACTGCCTTTCGAACAGCCCAAAGAGCGCTAAAAACCATATTGAAACACGCAATACACACTACGCAGTACGCAATACGCATAAAGGACGCCGTCTCACGGAGACCTTGTCATTGACTATTTACGATTTACTATTGATTATTTGATCTCTTCTCTTTGACCTTACCGACCTCTGTGGCTGAATAATAAACGCCGTGTAATGGAGATTTATTTAGAATATGGCCGACTTTTATTTTGCCAGTTCGTATAATAGATAACAGATTTATGCAGAATACATAAATAAGTAAAAAGGCAAAAGGGAAAAGGCAAAAATGAGGTCCAATCACGAAGAACTTAGAACGCAGTACGAATTTTAGCCCGCACCACTGGTGCCGGGTCGAAAGAATTGAGAATTTAGAATGTGGAATTGAGTAATATAGTCGAAAAAAGGCAAAAAAGATAGTAAATCCGGTGTTTATTCGTGGCTAATTTGAAAAAACAAAGCCAATTTGCGGTAGGGCGAAATTAGTGCAAAGTCTTATATGAAAGGGTATTATGAAGATTTTTATGCTTTGAGACGGCGAAAAAACAAACCCAATTCAAAGCCAATCAAAGCCAATTTAAGGATTATGAAGCAGTTTGATGTCAAGAAAACTGAGTTTGCCTTGCCCCGTCAGACGTTTTACGTAAGGCTTGCTGTGTAGAATTTAAGTTCAGTTTTTCGATTTGGATTCTTCGTGGAAACTGGTATATTGCCAAAAGCCTTACTCCGAGCCGTATTAATACAGGCACAGGCTAATACGTAACGTAATAACCATCAGACATATTTAGCAGGTTGGAGATAGACCCATGAAAGACAGCATAATTGAACGCCGGGGCTTTTTGAAATACGCCGCTACGGCTACAGTTGCAACAGGGCTGCTGGGCCGGTCAATCACAGCACAAGCCGGTCAAAAAGGAACAAAAATACGCAAAGCGCTGCAATTCGGGATGCTGCCAAAAAACCTTTCCAATGCGGACAAATTCAAGCTGGCGAAAGAGTGCGGCTTCGAGGGGATCGAAGGTTCTCCCATGGAGGATTTGACAGCAGCCGAGGAGATGGGCAAACTGGCACGCGAAGCGGGTGTCCCGATTCATTCGATTGTCTACGGCGGATGGGGAGCACCGTTTTCCGACCCCGATCCCAAGGTCATAGAAAAAGGTCTGGCCGGCATGGAAACAGCACTGAGAAGCGCTAAAGCTCTCGGCGCCGAAACGGTCCTGCTCGTGCCGGCTATTGTCAATGAGAATGTAGGGTACGGCCAGGCATACGAGCGCTCGCAGAAGAACATCCGCAAACTGTTGCCGCTGGCCGAGAAGCTCGGCATTGTTATCGCGGTTGAGAACGTATGGAACAAGTTCCTGTTGAGTCCGCTGGAGTTCGCACGTTACGTCGATGAGTTCGAGAGCCCCTGGCTCAAAGCATACTTCGACGTCGGCAACGTCATTCTATTCGGCTACTCACAGGATTGGATTCGCACGTTAGGCAAACGAATCGTCAAGATCCATCTGAAAGACTTCAAGCGCAAGGGCTATCAATGGACAAATCTGCTCGAAGGCGATGTGAACTTCAAGCAGGTCCGGCTCGCGCTTCAAGAGGTCGGCTATGATGGTTTCCTTACAACGGAACTTGGCGGCGGCGACAAAGCTTATCTGACGGATCTGTCCGAACGAATCGACCGTATTCTCGCGATGTAGCAAACTCCGATTATCAAAGCATCCGCCTGAGAGCAAAAAAATAAAAATGGCCCGGAAATCCGTGCCCGACGACCGGTCTGTAACCAAAAATTGCTAAAAACAACACCCTCGTTTTTAGCGTAAAAACCGCGATCTGCCTTTTTTCCAGCAACTTTTTTCACCTGGAGTGCCATAGGGTTGTCACTGGCGGAAAAATTTCCTTGCATACTAACTCTCAAACTCTTATTTTCAACGTAAACGAGAAGATCCTCAGCCTGATAAAGAAAGAGCAACAAAGCTCTGTGAAAAAACGAGTACAGCCTTCGCCAAAAAGCTGTCTTGCTGTGAAACAAAGCGGAGATTTCATCAACAGCGGATAAAGAAAAGCAGCCGTCGGAAGAGAGAAATTGTGGCCCGACGCAAGTAAGTGAATCCTAAGGAAGATCAAACACCCGCTGACTATTACACCGAAACCGCATAAGCAACAGCCAATTCCAAAACTGAACAGGAATTGTATTGATCTGAATCAGAGAGGTACTAATGGCTCAGTGGTCGCGATATAACATATTCATAAAAGAAAATGACATTCACGCACTGCTCTTTAATACAAGGACAGGCGCATTGATACGCCTGAATCCTGAGAGGCAGAGAGATGTCAAGAAGCCTTCTAATATATCGGATGATTTCTTGGAATTCCTGCTTCAGCAAGGTTTTTTGGTCGGAGACGATATTGATGAATTGGAACTTATTGCTAAGACTCATAAGGCAGCGAAAGAAAAGAGGGACTCGCTTTCAGTCACTATTGAATTAACACAAGCCTGCAATTTCAGATGCCTTTACTGTTACCAGCAACGTAATCCAATACGTCTGAAAGATATAGCATACGAAAAAGTCTATCGTTATCTTACCAAGAAGATAAACAAATTGAAACGCCTCCATGTTAACTGGTTCGGGGGCGAGCCTCTAATTGAACTGCAGACCCTAAAACAATTGTCGCAACAACTTAGAACTGAAGCATCTGATCATGGATGCATCTTCTCACATTTTATCACAACCAACGGTTATATGATTACACCAACAGTTGCAGAAGAATTGGCCGACATCGGGATACAGAACGTCCAGATAACACTAGATGGCGACAAGCAGGCCCATGATCGCCTGAGAATCCATGCATCGGGAACGGGAACTTACGAGAAAGTGCTGGCCGCCTGTAAGCACGTCGTTGATGCGGGAATGGAACTTCTTGTTCGGATAAACTTGAACCGTTGGAATGTTCAACATATCAACGGCCTACTTTCCGATTTGGCAGCAAATGGGATCTCCCCGGAGAATAGTATCATCCACGTGACGAGAACCGTCGACCATGGAAATATAGGTGATGACGTATCGTCAACGATTTTTAATACGGAGCAATTTGCCAAACATTGGATTAAAATCCTTCATACAATTACAGAATACGGCTTTTCCACTCCTTCGCTGGCCCCAATAGCCTATAATTGCCCCTTTGATCTCCAGCAAACCCTCATGATCAATAGTGATGGGACTCTATGCCATTGTTCTTCATCGAGTGAACGTATTGCGGAATTGAACGAGGCAGGTGACGAGAGCAACCATACAAATTCTTATCGGTCTGTCAAGGTGCGCAATCCCTTGGATGACTTGAAGTGCAAAGAATGCCTGTATCTTCCGATGTGTATGGGAGGATGTTCGTATCTTGAGGAAATTGGACAGGAAAAGTGCATACCTGAACGGTACATCCTACCTGAATTGGTGTTATTGGCGGCAGGGCAGGCAAAAAAATGCAAGAAAGGAGGTGATACAAATGGCACAAGGAAGAATGGCACATCAACTGGAACACACTGTAAATTGCTGTAACGGCCGCGTGGGTCACAAATTACTGGAACTTGCCGAAGGGAACAAGATGATTCGCGAGTTGGCTGTACCAACCGGCGTCGAACTGGTAAGAAAAGCGGTTGAGATGGGCATAACAGCAAAAGATGTCTGCAACTGTTGCAACGGGCGTGTCGGTAAAAATCCGATGGAAGAATTAATAACAGTGCTTGGCGGAAGCTGATTTGATGTGTAAGGTGTCACCTGCCTATCTTTGCTCTTTTCCGCAATACAAGCAAACCTATACCACTGAGCGCGGACGTTTACAGAGCCTGCCGGTAATCGCTCTCAATTACCACAGGCGGGCTCTTGTGAACCATTAGAAAACAAGTTCCCACGTTCGATCCGTCGGAGCGTGGGAACCTTTATGATTGTCCACTATCACATCTTGACGTACACTCCACACGTGCGGCACCTACGCTGCTAAGCTTGTTATCCTTTGACTTTGATTTTTACGGCTTTTGCCGAGGCGGCTTTGGGCAGGGTTATTGAGAGGACGCCTTCCTTGCAGGCCGCTTCGATCTTGCTCGGGTCGACGTCGGTCGGCAGGGTTAATTCCCGCCTGAAGCTGCCGTAAGTGCTCTCTACATGATAGTAGCCCTTTTCCTTTTTCTCTTCTTCGAGCTTCTTTTCTCCGCTGATGGTCAGCGTATTTCCATATACGGAGATGTCGATGTCATCGGCCTTGCAGCCGGGGACCTCCGCCCTGACTACTATCGCATTTTCTTCCTCGGCCACGTCGATGGCGGGCCATGCCTTGTATCCCACAAAAGGCCGATCCAGCCCCCTGAAGAAGCCGTCGAACAAATCATCCATCTCGCCGTGAAGTCTCGCCAAACCGTTTCTATTTCTCTTGTTGAAATGTACCAGTGCCATAGTAACATCTCCTTTCTTGCTTTAATTGTTAACACAAAACTTTTTTCAACTACAAACCTCATGTATGTTAATATGCAAAATATGTGCCAGATTTTGGCCCGCCTAAAGTCCGCAAAAACAGCGTTAAATAGCCTCTTAAACGGCATCGTTCTATTTTTCGAGCTGTCAATTTGGCATCTTTTCTGCCAATTGAGACTGATGGTTGTCTCGGCCGTGAAAATATTGTAAACTACTCGCAGTTCGTATTTGTTCCTGAAACCCAAGAGGTAAAAGCAAAATGACTGAAAACAAAACCAATCTCAAAGTTGACGCCCTGCACGCTCAGATTCGGGATTCCGTAACGGCCTTCGCCGAGAAGCTTTTAACGGCCCTCGGCGACAACCTGCAGAGCATCACGATTGTCGGCAGCAGCCTGACGGAGGATTTCAGGCCCGGGCAAAGCGACATTAACACCGTTCTGGTCCTCGGCGGACAAACTCTGGCTTCGCTCAACGCTGTCGCCTCAATGGCAAAGCCGATGAGAAGAAAAAAAATCTCGCCGCCGCTGCTTATGACGCAATCCTATATCGAGCGGTCGCGGGATGTATTCGGCGTCGAGTTCCTGGATTTTCAACTGGCCCACGAGACGATTATGGGCGACGACCCGTTTGCCTCTCTGGAATTCGACAAAAAAGACGTTCGAATTCAATGCGAGCGCGAGCTCAAAGCGATGCTGATCCGGCTCAGGCAAGGCTACATCGCCGCGGCGGCCAATAAGAAACTCGTTCGTGACATTCTCATCTCGACGGCAAAAGGAATGGCTCCGCTTCTGCGGGCGATGCTGTGGCTGAAAGACATCGACCGGACCGCACGGGCCGTAGCGACGTTCGCCAAAGCGGCCAGCGAGTTTTCAATCGATACAAATACTCTGACGTCAGCGATAAAATGGCGGCATGAAAAAATTCGCCTGAGCGAAACCGAAATGGAAAACGCGTTCGAATCGGTCTACTCGTTGGTCGAGCAGCTCGCCGACATTGTTGATAAACTTAAGGTCTGATTATGCGACGACTCGTTTTTAGGATAATACTAACACTGTCGCTCATGTCGGTTTTAGCAGCGACCGGCTACAGCCAGGCCGATTTGCCGATGCCCCAGCACTACGTCGAGGATTACGCCAACGTGATAAACGATTCCGACGAGCGTTCACTCAACGGAGTCCTGCAGGAATTAGAGCAAAAAACCGGCGCCCAGTATATCGTGCTAACCGTGCTTTCAACCGGGGGTCTGCCCATCGAGCAATTCTCAATCGAGCTGGCCGAGAAATGGAAGCTTGGCCAGAAAGGCAAAGACAACGGCATGCTTTTCGTCCTTGCCAAAAACGATCGCAAGTATAGGTTCGAGGTCGGCTACGGATTGGAGGGTTTCATCACCGACCTGTACACCGACCGGGTCGGCAGAGATGTCCTCGTACCCTATATAAGAAAAGGAGATTACGGCCGGGGAATCTACCAGGCCAACCTGCAAATCATCCAGCGAATCGCGACCGAAGCCGGCGTCAGTTTGACCGGCATGCCCAATGTCACACCTGTTCCGGTCAGGGACAGAAGAAGAGGCCTGCCCTGCTGCAGTGCACTGCCGATTCTGTTTTTTATTCTCCTGATTATTGGCGGACGAGGCAGAGGCATGGGAATGTTGCTCTTTCTGCCGTTTATGATGGGTGGTTTCGGAGGCCACGGTGGATTCGGAAGGTCCGGCTCGTTCGGAGGCGGCAGCTTCGGCGGAGGTTTCGGTGGTTTCGGCGGTGGAATGGGCGGCGGATTCGGAGGCGGCGGCGCAAGCGGAGGGTGGTAATGAGAATATTGAATTGAGAATTAAGAAGTGAAATAAGGGGAAAGGAAATGAGAAACTTCGGAAAAACATGGGTCGTTCTTATCGCTATACTTATAGTTATACTGCTCGTCGCGCTGGGAGTTTTCCGATGGTACGTAAGCGGATATAACAATGCGGTCAACCTCGAACAGGGCGCTGAAAAGGGCTGGGCGGATATCGACGCCGCCCTGCAGCGAAGGCTCGACCTTGTGCCCAACCTGGTCAGTACCGTCAAAGGATACGCAGAGCACGAAAAAGAGCTGTTCGAGAACATCGCCAAGTCCAGGGAAAAATATTTCCAGGCTGGCGACAACAGAGCAGGCAAAATCGAAGCGTCCAATGAGCTATCCGGATTTTTGTCCCGCCTTTTGATGCTGCAGGAAAACTATCCGGAATTAAAGGCCAGCGAAAACTTCCGAGACCTTCAATCCCAACTCGAAGGTACTGAAAACCGGATAAACGTCGCTCGCACGAGGTATAACGAGGCGGCCAAGCTGCTAAACTCTTACACGAGGCAATTCTTCGGATCGTTCTTCTGCAAACGGGCCGGTGTGGAAAAAGTCGATTACTTCGAGGCCACCGAGCAGGCAAAATCCGAAGTGCCGAAAGTTGAATTCTGAAAATTTGTTCGGGATTTAGAAAAAATGACAAGCGAAAAAGGCAAAAGTCCCAAAGAAAGTGCTGTCGAGACACG
>CAZSOR010000059.1:0-18377 GCA_964608395.1 uncultured Pirellulales bacterium | reverse complement strand
CCCATGAACGCGATGCCCCAGGTGCCGTTGACAAATCCGTCGATTGTGCCGAGCCAGTTGATTCCGCCCTCAGTGACGAAAATCAGCCCGGATAGAAGTCCCACCACGCTCATGACGGGCAGAACGAAGCACCTGCGCCAGCCGGTTTTGTCAATAATACTTGCCAGAATTGATTCAGTCATCGAAAAGGCCGAGTCCACTCCCAGCGTTACAAGCGCAAAGAAGAAAACGAAGCTGAACCACGCCGAATGAGGCAATTGCGCCAGTGCGTAAGGGAACGCAACAAAGGCAAGCGACGGCCCGCCTTCGGCAACGTTTTCCACGGCAACCGGATTGCCTGACTGCTGAGTTATAAAAGCCATTCCGCCCAGCGTGGCAAAGACCGCCAGCCCGGCGACAAAACTCGTTGCGAAATCGGCTATGCTGATTATGCCCGCGTTGTTATTCAGGTCGCTTTTCCTGTGGAGGAAGCTGGCATAAGTAATCATTACACCGTAAGCGAGACTCAGCGAAAAGAATACCTGCCCGAACGCATAACGCCATGTCACCGGCTTGGTAAGCTCGGACCACACGGGATCGAGATAATAGGTCAAGCCCTGCATGCTGCCTTCGAGAGTCAGCCCGCGTACCGTCAGTATCAGCAGCATCAGCCAGGGCAGCGGAACCGTAATCCAGACGATCTTGCCGACGAGGCGTACGCCCTTGAATATACAGAAGTACATCGCGGCCCAGGTAATGACCAACGGCAGGACTATATTCCACCGAATTGCTCCAAGATTGGGGCCGTCTATTTTGCCGAGATATGTCTGGTTAAAAAACCGGCTGGCGTTCTCGACGCCTTCGATTCCCTCGCCCGCCCAGGGCAGTTCTCCGCCGGTAAAAATTCCGACAATGCTGTACCACAAAAAACTGAAGCAATACGCCAAAATCACGGGATAATAAGTGATTATCACGAAAGCTAAGATGATTCCCCACCAGCCAGCAATCTCGAAACGCTTGTGCCCGCGTTTGAATGCATCGGGTGCCGCTCGCTGCGTGTAATGGCCGATACTGAATTCGAGAATCATTATGGGAATACCGACTACGAACAGGGCGACTATATACGGAATCAGAAAGGCACCGCCCCCATAGCTGTAAAGCTTGTATGGAAATCCCCAAAGATTGCCGAGTCCGACGGCTGAGCCAATTGCAGCCAGAATAAATCCACCACGTGTCCCCCAGCTTTCTCTTCGCTCTTCCAGAAGCTCAGTCATCGTTGTTTCTCTTGTCTTTTTCCTTCTTTTCGCGGAGGCTCTTACGCCCTTTGGTCTCCTCGCTTTTTGTTTCTTCTGTCTCTGTGCTTTTCTCTTTTATTCCGAGCAATTCCAGCGTGTCCCGTTCTATGACATTTCGAATACTGCCGCGTGGAACCGTTGGTAAGTTTTTATCCGCCAGCAGCATATTAAAGCCAAGCAATGTTTCTATACACTCGCCTGCGCTGGCTGAGGGGAATCCGCTCCCGAACAGCAGCTTATCCATAACTCCCTGCTCGTACGCCGCGACAACTATATTGTAAGTTTGCCAAATCCTGTTCGGGTGTATCGTCAAATCCGCATACACGTTTTTATGCCTGCCCACCATCGACAATGTTTGCTCGACAAAAGGCACACCCATGTTTCCGATGATTATTTTCAAATTCGCAAATTCTCTGGCAACTTCATCCAGAAGGAATGGCTGGGCGTACTCCAGCACGGCATTCGCCCCCAGAGGGCCTCCCGTGTTATGGAAAAAAACGGGAAGGCCGAGCTCCTGCATTGATTCATATAATCTCATCGCCCGGCTATGAGTGGGATGAAAACCGCATGCCGAGCAATACAGAACCACTCCCTTAAATCCCAATTTATCGGGGATGGATTTCAGATGATTTGTATTAATTTTGTCTTTGCCGGGCTCCACGACCGCAAAGCCAGCCATTTTCTCTTTGTGTTTGTTTACATATTGAGCTAATTTCTTATTGACCTCTTCGCTCGGTCCTTCCAGGGTCGCCAATACAAAGCACACATCGACTGTTTCCGCCGCTGCAAGATGCTCGGATGTTTCAGGGTCCTTAGCAGCCAGTTTTATATGAGTATGACAATCAACTATCATAATCCGATACCTTTAAATGGCATAACTTATTATACCCGTGAAAAGAGGAATCCATCTTTTACTTTATTGCCTTAAAGCTTTTCTCGATCCGGATTCATTTGTAACCAATACTATTCAATAATCAATTACCTTATCCTCGTCAAGCACAAATATTTCCCTGTCATTTAACTTGTTGATATCGGCACAACGACCCGAAATTTCTATACCTTATTTGAGACAGACATGACAATAGAATAGTATGTTTATTCGGCCACAATCTGCGGTTCTAAATGATCGAAGGTCTAATAATAAATTACCGGGAATCTCTTCTTGACGACGTGACTCGGCGATTATAACATTACAGCAGTGACAAGTGCATAGAGAGAAATCAATATTTTTCAAGTGTTTCATGCCGGAACATTTGGATATTCTCGATTTTTACACTTTATTATTGAATTTTTTATGCGGCCCTGCGTATTATATGGTAGAATTACCCGGCCGAAGCAGCAGGCATTTGACGGTAAGCTTGCAGGAGTGCTCAAAAGGTTCCGGGTCTTGAATTTTGAGTTTTGAAATATGGATTGTCCAGCTTGTAAAAATGCGATGATCACGCTTGAGCTCGAAGACGTTGAGATCGATTATTGCACCAATTGCGGCGGCATCTGGCTGGATGCCGGCGAACTCGAGCTTTTGCTAAACGAACCTGATAAGGCTAAAAGCCTGCTCGATTCATTCAAAATCGATTCTGAAAGCGACGAGAAAAAAAGGAAATGCCCTATCTGCGACAAAAAAATGCAGAAAATTGTCGTCGGCTCTTCCAAACCTGTGCTGCTCATAGACAAGTGCCGCAGAGGTGACGGTCTGTGGTTCGATAAAGGTGAACTGCAGGATGTCTTCGACAGAGCCGAACTGGACAAAGATGATAAAATTCAAAAGTTGTTGAGTGATATGTTTGGTTACAATCAAGTTTAACGAAAGGAGTAAAATTATGCTGACCACAATGTTACCCATCGTTGCCCTTAGTAAACTGACCATGATATCAGGGATTGTCGCTGTTGTTGCTGTTGTCGCAGTGTTAATCCTGAAAAAAAGCCAATCATAGCACGGGGCTGAAAGGCCTTCGATAAAGGAGAAAACCTATGGGAGCATCGATCATTATTGCGATCCTCATCCTGGTTGGTATTCCGCTTCTGCTGATTGTTTTTGTCATTGGCGTTTACAATGCTTTGGTTCGACTTCGAAACCAGGTCGATAATGCCTGGTCACAAATTGATGTCCAGCTAAAGCGCCGGCACGATTTGATTCCCAACCTTGTCGAGACTGCCAAGGGCTATATGAAGCATGAGCGCGGGACTTTTGAGGCTATCACAAAGGCCAGAAGCCAGGCGATGGGAGCGAATACCGTAAACGAAGCCGCGAAAGCCGAAGGCGCTCTCGGTGAAGCGCTCAGCAAATTCATGCTGGTCGTCGAGAACTACCCCGACCTGAAGGCCAATCAGAATTTCCTTGCTGTTCAGGAAGAACTGACCGGCACCGAGAACAAAATCGCATTCTCCAGGCAGAGCTACAATGACCAGGTCTTGTTCTTCAACAACAAGATTCAGATGTTCCCTTCGAACATCATTGCGGGAATGTTCAAATTCATCAAACGCGACTTCTTCGAGATTGAAGTTGCTGCCGAGCGGGAAGTTCCGAAGGTGAGCTTTACATAGCACTTCGAACATGCCCCAGGAAGCGATGAGTGCCTTGCTCGTTTTGGCCTATGACCTGGGTCCGGGCAGAATCATCCGGCCGAGCGAGGTCGAAGATATGCACGTAGAATCGGGGAATCTGGGAAAGTAGTCGCGCAAAACAAACTTTCGGCGTAATATGCCCTGAGTGAAGCCAAGTTGCCGCTATGACGGATTCGGTTTCTCTCCGGGTTTTAACCTTCAAAATTGTTTGGTGGTGCCATGAACAGGATTATGAGTGACAAACAATGTGGGAACTGATTAGAGCCAATAAAAGAAACTCCATCTTTCTGATGGTGATTATGGCAGCGGTGTTGCTGCTTCTGGGTTTTATCATGGGCATGGCTTTCACCAAAAGCCCCGAAGGCGGCCTGATAGGCCTGATGATTGCCACGGCAATCTGGCTGGTTCTTACGTTGATAAGCCTGTCGAGCGGAGACCAAATACTGCTGGCTGCAAGCCGCGCCAAACTGGTTACCCACGAAGTTCATCCACAACTGTTCAATGTCGTTGAAGAAATGAAAATCGCGGCAGGCCTGCCGACAATGCCCAAAATATACATAATCAACGACTCGGCGCCAAATGCCTTTGCCACCGGTCGAAATCCCCAAAATGCATCGGTCGCCGTAACGGCAGGGCTTTTGGCCCGGCTCAACCGGGACGAGCTCCAGGGCGTTATCGCACACGAGATGAGCCACATCATTAACCGTGATATTCTCTTTGTCACGCTTGCAGGTATCATGCTTGGCTCGATCGTCCTGCTCTCACAGGTCTTTCTTCGGGGTATGTTCTACAGTTCTTTGTCGGGATCACGTCGAAGATACTCAAGCGGCGGAAAGGGCGGCGGCCAGGCCCAGATTGTTATGCTGGTAATCGCAATTGTTGCCGCTATTGCGGCGCCGATTATGGCATATCTCTTATATTATGCACTTTCGAGGCGGCGTGAATACCTTGCCGACGCCGGGGCTGCCAGGTTGACCCGCTACCCGGAAGGACTCGCCAGCGCCCTGGAGAAAATTGCCGGTGATCCTTCACCGCAGTTGGCAACCGTGAATAAGGTGACCGCGCCGATGTACATTGTGAATCCCTTCAAAAAAAAGAAGCAGATGAAATTGTCCGACCTCACCAGCACGCATCCTCCGATTTCCGAACGGATCAAGATTCTGCGCAACATGAGCCAGGGCGCTTCTTTCAAGCAGTATTCAGATGCCTTCACTAACGTAACGCATAACAAAACAGTTGTTCCTGTTGCCGCTCTGAGCGCAAAAGAGGATGTTGCTTTGCGCCAGGCTGGCGCCGAAGCAGTAAAGAAAGACCGAATGGACAAACAAACGCGGCAGGTCGGTGACATTATGAGAAGGGTCAATCAATTCATATTCCTGACCTGCGTCTGCGGGTTAAAGCTGAAAATCCCTCCGAACTTCAAGGGTAATAACATCAAGTGCCCTCGCTGTAAAAAGATTCTCGACCTTCCCTCCAGATAAACGACAAGCCAACGAACGGCAAATTAATATGTCCGGCTCACTGAGTATGTGTTTAGCCAGCCTCTGTTCGCGTCCATCTCCAAAGCATGCGGCTTTGAGGCTCCCACCCATCTAACGGTTGAGATTGATTTGCTTCGCTCGCAATGACACCCATTACTTCAGGTGTTACGGACTATTAGTTCGAATCCAGGATAATACGAAATCCGGCGTTGTGGCCGCTCCGACTGACCAGCGACCCAATGCGAGACGTCGAACGACACATCGTAAGGCCACCAAGGGCGTCGTACCAAGAGCCGCCGCGAAGAACACGAGACGGCTCATTTGATCGTCGTTTCGGGTCATTTTGGCTGGTTCGCCGTCGAGAGTAGACAACATACAAATCTGCGCACCATTCCCAAACGTTCCCACTCATATCATGCAGCTCCCAGGCATTTGGAAGTCTGGTTCCCACATCGTGCACTATATATGAACTGTTGTGCTCAGTCCATGCATACCGATCGTCAGGTTTATTTCCCCAATAATAATCGGTGGTGGTGCCGGCACGACAGGCATACTCCCATTCAACCTCGGTAGGAAGACGGTATAGCCTATTCTCCGTCTCGGACAGGCGTTGGCAAAACTCGTTGGCATCGTTCCAGGAGACAGAATCAACCGGACGCCTTGACCCCTTGTATTCGGAAGGATTGGCGCCCATAACCTTCTCATAATTTTGCTGAGTCACTTCACATACGCCGATATAAAATGGCTTTGTTAGGGTCTTACGGGTCGGCACTTGGTTACCGCTGTAAGAGCCCATCACAAACGATCCGGGCTTGATGAGCTTCAGCTTCATGCCGATGGAGTTGGTGAGTACATCGTGCCCATCTAACTCATCGTAGAGTCGCTTAGCTTTCTCACTGATTGGGTCAATCTGCAAATGGACGGCTCCGTCAGTTTTCGAATCCAGGACAATACGAAATCCGTAGCCGCTCTGTCGACTGCGAGGCGAGCCCCGGCGGCGATACGCAGATCGAGAGCACCACGCAATGTTGCGCCAGGAGCCGCCGCGAAGAACACGGTACGGCTTGCGTGATGGTCCTTTCGGGTCACTTTGCGGATCACCTTGAGTGGTCCGGTCATCATATGGTTGGCTGGCATCATACCAATCATACCAATCTGCGCACCATTCCCAAACGTTCCCACTCATATCATGCAGCCCCCAGGCATTTGGAAGTTTGGTTCCCACATCGTGCGGATTGCTGTCGTCAGTCCATGCATACCGAGCGTCAAGCTCATCTCCCCAATAATATTCGGTGGTGGTGTCGGAACGACAGGCATACTCCCATTCAGCCTCTGTAGGAAGACGATATGGTCTATTCTCCATCTTGGACAGGCGTTGGCAAAAATCGTGGACATCGATCCAAGAGACAGTATTGACCGGACACCTTGGCCCCTTGTATCTGGAAGGATTGGCGCCCATAACCTTCTGATATTGCTGCTGAGTCACTTCACATACGCCGATATAGAATGGCTTTGTCAGGGTCACCTTATGGACCGGGTTCTCGTTATCTGCGTCACTAACAGCGCCCATCATAAACGACCCGGGCTTGATGAGCTTCAGTTTCATACCGATGGAGTTGGTGAATACATCGCCCCCATCTAACTCATTGTCCCCTTCTTGTAACAAGGGCAATGCGGCCTCTTTACCGTCATCTGCGCTACACGTTCCCGGCACAAGCATACAGCATGCCAGGGCAGCAAAGGTGCATTGCAGCAACAACGAACGCCTGACCGATGGTATTATAATACAGTACATTTTTATCGCCTCCAAGACTATCGGATCTTTCTCCTGTATCTAATCCGGGATTTCCCATATACGCCTCAGTCACCATATTAAAGTGAACACAAACGCAAATTCGTAACGATAATTCTTCTGAAAATGTGTGAAAAATCGCGCAATTCACTAAAATGACCATTATCCAGCTATCGGCATAATACGAGGTTCAATTTCAAAGTCTCTGAACCTCAGCCCAAGAATACGTCAATTCCCGAGTAAACCGGCATTTTGTCGCTTCTACAACGCATCTCAGAGTGTGTTGAATGCTTATTATAAAGTGATTGTCTCGCCGGGAGTTAATATCTTCGTTTCGCATTCGACTGTGTTTGCGAATTTTTCGGCGTCTGCCCGAGAGCCCACGATGTCACCCCAGTGGTATGGTATGGCTCGTTTAGGTTTTATGTACTTTGTTGCCTCTCCGGCCTCGGTCGCGTCCATAGTGAACGTACCTCCCACCGGCAACAGGGCAACGTCAATTTCTTTTAGAGACTTCATTTCGTCGGTCAGGTCGGTATCGCCGGCATAATAAATGCGTTTTGAGCCGACCTCGATTACAAAACCGACCCAGTTGTTTGCCCTGGGATGAAATTGTTTGCCCGGATTGTAAGCAGCGATACCGCTGACTCGAACATTTCCTAAATCGACAGTCTGCCCCTGCGTAATCTTACGGCCGTTTTTTTCCTTAGCGGCGACATCAGCCGAAGCGACAAGTTGTGTTTCCGCTCCGCTGATCCTGGCGATGTCCTCAGGTGAGTAGTGGTCATAATGGCTGTGACTGACAAGCACAAGGGACGCATCGTGCGGAGAATCCTTCAATTTCCAGGGATCGACATATATGACGGTATCTTCATGACAGATTTTAAAACCGGCATGACCCAGCCACTGGAGTGTCGTACCCATAACAGCCTCCTTTCTTATTTGGTCTTTTGGTTCTGTGTCTGTAGTGTCCTTTCTACATCCACAAGCACTTAATCCCAGGCTGACAGCTAAAATGAATAGTCTCAAACTCTGCATCCTTCTGTCCTTGAGCAAAATCTGCGACAGATCGTGTTATGGCCAGATAAAAGGCCATCTTCTACCAAAAAGACTGCCGAGTGCGTTGCAACCAGCGGATCTCAGTATTGTTTTTTGAGTGTCCTGCCGTAATGGTGTTTCGCCCACGAGCCTTTGCACATAAACTTCCCTCTCGTCCTCGCTCATGTAATTATCTCTAATCTGCTTGAGTTCTCCGCTATCGAGAAAAAATCCCCCGCACGCATAACACTCATCGACGCTAACTTCCTTCGCATTTTTGTATTTGTGCTCGCGCATTGGTATCCCGCACTTCGGGCATTTCAGCGGGCCGCGATCGGCGTCATTCCTGCGTGGGCTATTCAATGCTTCTTCAAGGGCTTTGCCAACACCTTCATGGCTCTCGTCCAGGTCCTTTAATTCTCCCCAGTCAAACCAAATTCCTTTGCACCCATTTTTACAGACATCAACCGATACGCCCCCGAAGTCTTCTTCGGCCATTGACATTCCACACGCCGGACAATTCATTTTAATCTCACTTTCTCGATTTAACTGCTGCAATAAATCAGAAATTATCTTTCCAATTATCTGCCTCAAATATTCGAGTATATAATAATATCAGAAATCCGACCCGGCAGTAAAAATATTTTTTATATGGCAATCCGTAATGACTATCAGTGCTCAAATGAAAAGGCCCTGCAATTCGGCAGGGCCCTTGGTTTTTACAACCCAGATATACCAGCGATCTCAGCTTTAGCAAGGACGAACATTGACTGCTTCAGGGCCTTTCTTACCCTCGGCAACCTCGTACTCTACCGCCTGGTCATCATTTAGAGATCGGAATCCCTCCGCAGCAATATTCGAGTGATGGATAAATAAATCCTCACCGCCATTGTCGGGAACAATAAAACCGAATCCCTTCCTCTCATTAAACCATTTTACTTTACCTTTATCCACAATGTGCTCCTTGGGCTCTCGATGAGCCAGCAATTTAACCTCCCTCGTATTCGATCAGGAGTACACTCCGAGGGACACAAGAATACTCCTTGACGCAAACAAATATAATGAAGATACCAATATATGTCAAAGAAATACAATTATTTGAAATAAAAATAGTGTGCCTTAAATGACTTGTGCAGACGTGTTTAACAAGGTGTAGAATCTGAGTAATCTGTTCCCAAGGGACACTATAAAAGCCTTAATGACAAACAGGCAAAAATTACAGTTTGATTTTAAAGCAATCTTTCATAAAGCAGCAGTCAGTGTATGAGCATTGACCGCCGGATTTTCCAAAACATGGCATGCACCCCTCTGCCACCTGGATAGCATGTATTACATCAGCCTTTTTCATTTTTCCGGGTGTTAGCCCGAGTGCTTTGGCCTTCATTCTTATTTCAGGCATACCCATTTGTTTTTCTGCTATTTTTGTTGAGGGCATTCTATTAACTCCTTCAGATTTCTCGGGCGGTTCTTTACACCCGTAAAGGTTTCCACAATTACTTTCAAAATAATATTTCTTTTTCTACCAACGATTTACCATGCTAATCATCCAACAGCTTAAGAAAAATATTCTGTAAATATATTTTCGTTTATTTACGTGGGTACCCATAAAAAAAGTTTGATTTTCTATTATTATTTTTGATTTAAGTTAACTTTTACTCATTTTTACGTCCTATATTCGATTATGTTACGTGTTCTGTTCAAACAACTGATTGCAAATCCCCCAATATTGACATGAGATTGATTGATTAATTACTCTGTACGAATATTATACCCAAAAGACTGATTATCGCTCCTTTTATAGTGCTTCTATACAGTTATGAGTTGTATTTTAGCTAAAAGTAGTGTAGGTACTAATCGTACCGTTATGGCCTTTATTGTGCTAAACCGTCCGGTAAAAAGATAGATTATGAGCATGACAACACTTGAAATGAAAGGAATTTAGACGATGCTAAAGATAGGTATGATTGGAGCCGGTTTTGTGGCCGGATTCCATGAAAGGGCGTTATGTTCGGTCCGCGGCGTCGAATTGACAGGAATCTGTGCCCCTGATGGAGCTGCAGCACTTGCCAAGCGCGCACGCCAGGATGGCCTGGGCAATGCTAAGGTGTACGATAATGTCGCAGATATCTGTGATGTTGTTGACGTTATCTGTATTTTTGCCCCGAATTTTACTCGCCTCGATATTATGCGTAATATAGCTAAGGCAATCGAGAACGGGTCCAAAATCAAGGGAATCATTTGCGAGAAACCGCTTGCCCGGAACCTTCAGGAAGCAGATGTAATGGCAAGAATGGCAAAGGCACTCCGTGTGCCTACCGCCTATTTTGAAAACCAGCTTCACATGCCCTGTGTAAAAGAGGCCCGCAACCAACTTACGGCAGTGGAAAAGAGTATGGGTTCTGTGCACCTTTCCCGCAGCGCAGAAGAGCACGGCGGGCCGCACGAGCCGTGGTTCTGGGATCCAACACGGCAGGGGGGCGGCGTTTGCTGCGATATGGGCTGTCACAGTATAGCTGTCGGGATGTATACGCTGACACCCAGCGGTAAACGACCTAACTATCTCAAGCCTGTTTCAGTGACTGCGAACATGGCACTGCTTAAGTGGGGCAAAGAGCCCTGGATTAGCCAGCTTAAAAAAAGAGGCATAGATTACAAAACCGCTCCGGCAGAAGATTACTCGAATGTTACAATCGAGTTTAAAGATCCTAAAACCGGGATTAACAGCATAGCTCAAGCGACGAATTCCTGGATGTACGATGCGCCCGGCCTGAGATTGCTTATGGAAGCCTTCGGCCCCGGCTATTCGTATACGGTCAATTCTTTGGAGTCGCCTGCCGGTATATTTATTAGTGACGCGGCGGCCACTGCCGTTGCAGACAGCGAGCTTGCCCTTGAGAAAGCACAGGCGACGCGAGGTGCTCTGGTTCTTCAGCCGAACGAGCCTGACCTGTACGGTTATGTAGCTGAATGGCGGGACGCCGTCTCGGCATTTGAGAAGGGCAAAAATGCTATGCTCGATTTCCAATATGGCCGGCGTATAACGATGCTCGTGATGGCTGCGTACATGGCACACGAAAAGAAAGCGACAATTGACCTGACGGATTCAAAAGTATTGCAGTCTCTGGAAAGCTACGTCCCCATGATCCAGCAAGGCAAGGGGGCGGAAGTTCTTCGCAGCGCATGAATCTTTCGTAACTGCCGATAAACCGTCGGATTGGTGCGAATTTTTTCGGTCTATCTGCGCCGGACGGAAGGCCTCGTTGTACGACGTCTTCTGTCAGGTGCCGGAGTCTGCAATTTATACTTGGAAGGATTCAGGCTCACGGAAGTCAATAACGATTCAAAAGACCTGCCGGCCTGGCTTGAAGAATCGATCTTCGCCGGTCGAAGGATGACGAGTCCCTCTCCACAATCACATGCGGCACAGATAATTGTCATAATATTGTTTTGCATAGGCGGTTTTACGAGAAGTGGTCTCATACTACTTCGCGAAATCATTGACCAGGTACCTTTGATTATCGAACTATTTGGATCAAGTTCATAATTCAATATTCCTCCCGACAAACTAAGAATTATTGGATCTTGTACACGTGCCACTTCTGCTCGACCGGATAAAGAATCTGAAGTTGCTTTGCTAAGCCCGCCGAATCCGTATGATTCTGCTAAATCTGTTTCTACCCATAAGGTTCCCCCTTTATTAATCCAGCTTCGAAGTATTTTACGGGTTTCAATATCTATATCATTCCGAGATAATGCGACCCATATTATCTTTTGACCGGAACCGGCAGCCATAGACTTCGTCAAATCGGCTGCATTGGTTATCCTTACGGGCTGAGGTCCACTGACGTTTGGAGTTTGTGTCCGTGCTTCAAGCGGCGTGATTGGCTCCGGAACGTTGGGAGTTCCTGGTATAACCTCTAATCCTTCCGCTCCCGGGATATCCCAACCCAGACAGAACAGCCGAAAATTAAGCCAGAATCGGGCTCCGTCGTATTTCGTTTGGTCAACTGTTTTTACGTCGCTTACCCAACCATTTCCATATTTAACAAGGGACCAATAGGTATAGTTTTCTTCTCTGGAACTACACGTTAGTAAGGGAATTACATTCATATAGCTTAGGTTTCTCGCTGCCGGGGAGCGCTTCGTCACAAGAACGCGTGAGCATCCTGCCATGATAGGGCATACTTGCAGCAGGACACCACTTTTGCATTCCTGTGATCCCTGTAGCCAAAAATCGCTCGTGTACTTAATGGAAAAAAGCTTTAACACATCATTGTTAGCCCATAAGAAACCTCCATCAGCTACCCATCGGCGCAACATATCGACCTCTTCGGAGTTGAATTTGTTGATAGTACAAGCATCCGTGACTTGCACTACATGTACTGCTCCCGGATCGGCAACCAAAGCACGTATTGCAGCAGGTGTGGTAAGATTCATGATTTTGAGTTCTTTTTCCACTCGTTCGGCCAGGGTGTCAAACTCAGGTGCAAGTGTCCCTTTTCCGGATTGCTGGCGCCACTGGGCCCGAGCCTGTTCAATCTGCAATTTTATCGCTGTGTCTTGTACCGCTGCGAGCAAATCGGATGTTAGGTCGATTGCTTCGGTGAACAGCTTGCTTTCTGTATGTTGTTTGGCCAGTTCGAACACTTCCAAATCTAAGTTGGACATCTTAGGATCCTGGCTGATAAGCTCTTTGGCAGCGGACAATCCCGCCGAGAGATATAGTTGGGCTCCTGCTCGATTCCACCTGCCGGACCGCTTGGAAATCGCCACGGCGTCGCGAACAATAATCATAAGTACATCGGAACCGTGAGGACTATCCGGATAATCACGCAGGAAAAGCTGACAACGAGTTAACTTTGCATCGCCCGGATCCATTACCCGAATATACAGGAACAAGTGTTCCTCGGTTTTAGCGGCTTGCGGATTAATTTCAAGGGCTTTTGAGAGCAGCGTTTTGGCCTGGTCATTGTGACCTGCATCGCTAAATGATTTAGCCCGGTTTAACAGCTCTACCGAAAGTATCTGTGCAAACGCCGGCCGTTCTCTGGCCCACCGTTGCAGTGTTGTCACCGCCACATACAGTTGCTGGGTACTGACATTCTCGTCACCGAGTATTCGTGTGATAATTTGGCCGCTGAGTGAAGGATCCCAACCCAGTATTTCTAACGCTGCCTCCTGGGGAAGATTGTAACGACCTTGCAACGCGCCCTGCGAGGCCATTTTCCGGAACAATTCTCCGGCAAGATATTTCTTGTCCGCCAGGTTCAGTTCCGCCTGGAGACGTGATATTTCCAGGCTCCTGTTGAGAGCATCCGGCGCATCTGAGGGTATTCGGATAGCGGCGTCGGCGACGTCTTTTTTAGCCTTTTCTATCCATTTCGGGTCGGCCTTAATGGCGCGGGCAAAAAGTTCCTTCGCTTGCTCCAAAAGAATCTTTGTGTCCATAAAGCCTCTAATGAGCCCGGTTCTGTCCGGTTTGGCTGCGGCGTACTCATTAACTTTAGCAATCGCAAGTAAATAAGCCGCCTCACCGTTAAGCGGATTTCTGTTGACGTACTGTCCCAACACCTCAGAGGTTTCAGTATATAGTTCTGCCGCCATGAGCTCTTTTGCGCGACGTACCTCGGGTGGACCCATTATCATTAAGAATACAACTACTGCCGCGGCGATCACGCACACGATACAAGATATTACAATCACGATTCGGAGCATGCGCTTCTTAGCAGCAGTCCTGGTCAGTTTAATTTCCGCAGCGAAAGGTTCGACCGTCGAGAACGGCTGCCAGTCGGGCATTCCTTCTCGCCAACAAAGCGTAGTCTCAGGCATTTGCCCGGCGCTGAATTGTTCGAGAATCTGATTAGAAGTGTAGGGTCCCGCAGGTTGACCGGCTTCGTCGGGCAGGTACCAAACAGCCTTTTGTTCGTCCATAGCCTATCTCCTTTATTGCTATGTTTAATCCTGTAAATTCTGTGTTTCGAGATGGACTTGTCCAGTTTTCTCAATTTCTTCGCTTAGCGCTTGAATCGATTTGTCCTGTTCTCTGGCCTGCTGAATCTTCTCGGAGTAGGGAGACTGTGACAACATCTCGCTGTCACTTTCTTTCTCGTAGAGCATTTTCCCTAATTCGAAAAGGATTTGATTTTTGCGTTTCTCTTGTTTGCCAATCGACATTTTTAGCGAAACGATTTTTGCTTTCTTTTTGGTAAGACTTACGGCTTTACCGAACATCTTGCCCAGGTCGTCAAATCCTTGTACTTCTGCTTCGGCTGTGTCAATCGAAGCAGAAGTATCAGGCAGAATCTCGTAAAAATGCTGCACTTGTGATAATGGTTTCCAATCATCCATTCCTTCCTGCCAGCAAAAAGTACCTCGATTCAATTTGCCTTCACGGTACAATTCCAGAACCTGGTCGGTAGTGTGAGGTCCTGTCGGTTGATTGTCCGAACCAGGCAGGTACCAAACGGCTTGATTTTCGGTCATAATAGCACCTTAAACTTCTCAAGACAGTTTTAGCACAGTTATTCTACGGGCCGGCACTCATTAACGAGCCGGCAGTCGTTATCCTGCTCCTGGCCGTTTCGTAGTAAGCGGTGAACGACAATATCCAGTAAATTCCTGCATATATACATGGCAGGATTAGAACAAGGATTATAAAGAACCAGCGTAATTTGCCGCCCCAGGGACTGCCGGGCCGGCTTGGCCTGCTTGATCTGCCGGTTCTGCTGGATCTGTTAAAATTGCTCATGTTTGAGAGCTGCCGTTCCAGGTCACTGAAGGACGACGACATTCCTCCTTGACTACCCCCTATAAAGGGTATGACAGCCCCAACAGCAGATCGCAGAATCGGAGGCCCATTCGTAATGGTAGTCGGACCGATAGCAAGTAACAGCAGAATATACATAACGGTCATCACTACAGCGCTGAATAATATTGTTGCTGCTAAATGAACCATCAGTTGACCTGTGTCACGCCTGACGCAGGTTAGAAGACGTGAGATAGCGTCGAGAGCGCCAACTTTATCAACGGCAATTGCACAAGGTGCCAGCACGCCAACACCGAATGCCAGAACCAGAGCGAAATTGAGTATAAGCTGTGGCACAAAGAGGATCGCGGCCAGGAGTGATCCGACCGTTGTACTTTTATTCAACAAAATGGCAAATCCGTTCGTAAGCAGGAAAATCAGCAATATTACAACTACGAACAACACTGAGCCGAAGAACAGCGAGATGAACTTGCGGCCACAGAAACCGAGCGCTTTAGCAATACCCACCATTTGTTGCTGCTGCTCCATGTGTCCCATATAGGCTATGCCCCCGCTGAAGGTTCCTACCAATCCCAGGTAAAGAGCCAGGCTGATGATACAGCATATTGCAAATAATACTTTGCTACCAGATGACATGGCAAGCCCAATGAGGATAATTGAAGGAACCAGCCAGAAAATAAGAAGGAATATACAAACCAGAAAGCCGAAGGTTATTTTACGCACACTCAAAGCCCTTACAAGACTGCCTATTACCCGGTTGATAGCCGCGCCCGAGACAGAACCGGCCGAGCCAGGAATAGCAGGCGGCCCCTGGCTTTTTGTTTTCCGGCCAGTCTTCGGCGGCAGGGGAGGCCCAACCGGGCCGGGCTTTTTTTGTGCCGTGAAACCTGCAGGAAGGGGCGGCGGCGCTTGGACACTTTTCGGCCCTGCTTGATTGACATTCACCTTCGGAGGTATCGGTGGAGCATGTACCGCCGCCTGAGAATCCGGTGATGGCCGCGGCACAAGCGGCGGAGGGGCACTGCCGACAGCCCGTGCCGGAATTACCGGTGGGACGATTTTTGGGGCTGCATGCCCGTTTGCCGTTTCTAACGGGGCCTTTGGAATTACAAAAGGTTTTTTGCATTTAGGACAAGTCGCCTGCCTTCCCGCGAAACTATCGTTGACCTTCAGCATCTTCCCGCAATGTGGACACGCACAGACCATAATAATATCCTCCTGAGACAAAAGCCGTTTTTCTCGTTCAAACTTCAACGTATATTGTATCAAAAATTCTTATAATATCCCAATTTTTTTTCCAGTATAGCGATATCCATGCAGGAAGGGGAAAAACAGAGAATACCCTTATCCGGATTGTTTTTTGAATATCGTATCCTGTCTGAATATATGAATTTTTCTGGACATTCACATATCTACAGGAATCTTCTTTAAATTTGCCTCTGTTTCTGGTAAAAACACGACGCTCATTACGATAAGCAGAGTAATACTATGAAGTTAATTGTAATAAAATCTCGATTGAAAGGAACGGTGGCGATTCCCGGGTCCAAATCGCATACGATTCGTGCGGTCGCGATTGCATCTTTGGCAGGGGGGCAAAGCCTCATCCACGCCCCATTGGATTCGAGCGACACCCAGGCCGCAGTGGCTTGCTATCGGGCGTTAGGAGCGGTGATAGACGCCTCTAACCCGAAGTTGTGGAAGGTAACCGGTACGAACGGCAAGATTACGCCTCCAAGGGAAATCATCGACGTGGGTAACTCCGGCACCACCCTGCGCATCGCCATAGGTTCGGCCGCCTTAGCTCCATCCGGCCAGACCACGACCTTTACCGGCGACGAACAAATCCAGACCCGGCCGGTCGAGCCGCTCATTGACTCGCTTAACGACCTGGGCGCGAAATGCGTGAGCCTGAAGAACAATGGCAAAGTTCCGGTAGAAATAGCGGGAAAACTGGCAGGCGGAACGACGGAAATCGCTGCCTACACGAGCCAATATCTATCCAGCCTGCTTTTGTGCGTACCTCTGGCGAGTGAAGATACGCAGATCGACGTAACTATGCTCAACGAGCCCGGCTACGTCCAAATGACGCTCGATTGGCTTGATAAGCAGCAAATCGAATACGAAAATCAGCAGATGCGGCAATTCAGAATCAGGGGAAATCAGAGCTACAGGGCTTTTGAGGACGCTGTTGCCGCCGATTTTTCCAGTGCCACTTTTTTCCTCTGTGCCGCTGCTTTAATCGCCGACGAGGTAACCTTGCTCGGGTTGGATTTCACGGATAGTCAGCCGGATAAAGCAGTAGTCGATTACTTAAAGGCGATGGGGGCTGATATCAGGATCGAGCCGGATTCGGTAACGGTTAAAGCCAGCCCGCTCAAGGGTACTGAGATTGATATGAACAAAACTCCGGATGCACTGCCTGCTATGGCTGTAACCGCCGCCTTTGCCGAGGGTACGACGAGGCTGCTAAACGTCGCCCAGGCGAGAAGCAAAGAGACCGACAGAATCAAATGTATGGCTGAAGAGCTTAAAAAAATGGATGTAGATGTTGAAGAACTGCCGGATGGCCTTATAATACGAGGCGGCAAACCCAGGCCTGCTGAACTGCACGGCTGGGCGGACCACCGAATCGTGATGGCACTGTCACTGGCAGGTTTATGTATGGACGATGAATGTACTATTGAAACCGCTGAGGCTATCAGCGTTACGTTTCCCGATTATGTTGAATTGATGAGAAGTATCGGCGCAAATATGAAAGTAGTGAGTTAGCGTGTAGGGGCGGCCCAATGTGGCCGCCCTATGAATCGGGCAACCACACGGGGTTGCTCCCTACATGAGCGATTTAAGGAGAACAGATAAATGTTAGGTTGTCATATTGGACGTTGTTTTCAGGTAACGGTTGCCGGCGGCTCTTACCAGGAGGGCCTTACCTCAGTCCTGCAGGGCGTTCCGCCGGGTCTTTTGTTAACGGAGCAGGAAATTTACGGTGATTTGCTTCTGAGAAAACCGGGAGCGGATGAATTGAGCAGCCCGCGCAAAGAACCTGACCTGCCAATCATTTATTGTGGCCTGAACTCAGCCGATACCGTCGAAAACGCCGGCAATAAAAACCACACCAACGGCACGCCGCTGACAATTCTGATTCCGAACCTGGACCGCCATTTCATCCATATCAAGCAATACCAGGACACGAATCGCACGCCGCGACCGGGTCACGCATCCTACGCTACGTTCATGAAGTACGGCCCTAACGATGATGCGATAGGCGCCGGTATTTTCAGCGGACGCTATACATCGACCATCGTCGCGGCCGGAAATGTTGCCAAGACTGTGCTGAAAAAGTGCGGCATCGATGTATTTTCCTATGTGAAGGAGATTGCCGGCGTCCGCTGTCCGGAAGTAGACGCCGAGAAGGCCCTGAAATATACCGATGATTACAAAACGATGCGGCGAGACATGGA
>CAZSOR010000058.1:5378-18401 GCA_964608395.1 uncultured Pirellulales bacterium | reverse complement strand
AGTGGCGTCATTTTAATCCGGCCTGGCTCCATATACGCCTAACCGCCAATCCGGAATATCTAATGCAGTTCGCCGACCGGGTGAACATGTATTTCTGGAACGGCGGACTTCTGACGGCAGCGCCGAATATCCAGCGGTGGATGGTCAGGGCAGAACAGATCGATCTGGCGATTATTGCCGAGTCGGCACGATGGGGCGACGCCCAAAGAAATGCTCCACGCACCAAGGACGACTGGGAGGGGCAGAACAATTACATGGTCAACACCTTTTTCCCCGGGCGGACTCAGATCGTCATCAACCAGATGCGCTCGGTGAGCATGTTCCCGGATATGGCACTGATATCGTTCAACCGGCCCAGCGGAGAAGTGATACCCGGATTCGAATTACTAATGTCACAGGGTAACGGCACGCCGGGAACGATATATTACACACTCGACGATTCCGATCCGCGACTCTGGGGCGGCGAGATTAATCCGAACGCAGCAGTTTTCGAGGACGCCACGACAAGCATGATATTAATCCGCCGGGGATCAATCTGGCGGTACAAAGACGATGGCTCTAATCAGGGCACTGTATGGCGGCACCGGAACTTCAGCGACCGCCTGTGGAAACAAGGCCCCGCACAACTGGGCTATGGTGACAATGACGAAGCTACCGTAGTAAGTTACGGGCCCAGTTCCAGCAACAAATACCCCACAACCTACTTCCGGCACGCTTTCTATGTCGAAAACGCATCTAAATTTACAGAGCTGTCACTCGGAATCGTGCGGGACGACGGCGCGGTCGTGTACATAAATGGCGTCGAGGCTACCGGGCGTATAAACATGCCGAGCGGCAATATCAACTACCTGACGCTGGCCTCGGGCCCTGGTGTGCCCGTGGGCGGGGCCAATGAGTCAAAGTTCTACATGTACGATATCGATCCGGATATTCTCGTCGATGGCATCAACATTATCGCCGTCGAGATCCATCAGGTCAGCAGCACCAGCACGGACATAAGCTTCGACCTGGAGATGATCGGTACGATAGCAGGCTCTGCCTCGGCGCCGATTATCCTGGACCAGACCACTACGGCCAAAGCCCGTACGTTCTATGACGGCCAGTGGGGCGCCCTGACCGAAGCAAGATTCACGGTCGGGCTGCAGGGGCTTGTGATTAATGAATTCATGGCCTCCAACCATGTGACGCTTGAAGACCCCGATGAGGCCGGCGAATTTCCAGACTGGATCGAGATATACAATGGCACGCCCGGCACGATCGATCTCGAAGGCATGTATCTGACCGACGATTTCCAGGACCTGGCCAAGTGGCGAATCGGTGCCGGAGTGAGCATCGAGCCCGGCCAATACCTCATCTTCTACGCCGACGATGACGGCACGCAGGGCGTTTACCATACGAACTACAAGCTCAGCATCAGCGGCGAGACGATTGCACTTATCGACAGCGACGGCAAAACAGTCATCGACTCGATTCTTTTCGACGGCCAGTTCGAGGATGTCTCATACGGCCGATTCCCCGACGGAGGTAATTCCTGGAGCTATCAGCAGAGCCCCACCCCCGGTTCGCCCAACCAGATGGACCTCGGCCAATAATCGGATAATCCCAGCCCCCCTGCTCGAACCACGAGTCACGTTTGATCGAGTGCCTAATCAGGGACAGTCCACGAGATGTTATCCATGACGGCTCTATCACTCCTGCACGTAAACCCAACTGTCACATCCCCCGTCTTTTTCAAATCCCCAATCTTAAAATAATGGCTATTCCAAATACCCTGGCCTGTGGGTTTGAATGTTCCCATCGATTTGCCGTCAACCGTCACTTCAATTTCGGCATTTTTATTCATAGCAAAATGCAGCTCGCCGATACCGCCGGGGATGGTTGCCGAGAGCGATGAACCGCGGCGCATAATTATAAAGGCGTCGGTCATAGTCTCCTCGTCTTTGCTGGAATCGACGTTGGTGTAATTCCATACAATTCCGTTGTCGCCTGTAAACGTGCCGGTGCCGGAAACCGGATACATTTTGTCGAAGGACTCCCAGTTTTTCAGGCCGGCCTTCAGGTGCGCCATGTAAGCATCGACGCTGACCGGCTCATTCTTATACCAACCCGAGTAAGGCGTATTTCTTACAGTCTCATAAATCACACCGTGGATAATCGCTGCGTCGTGGGGGCTGAATTTCAGCCTTTGCCGGCTCCTGCCGCCGAGGGCATCGCCCGGCAGTTTACGCACATCATATCGATAAACACCGCAGAATGTAAGGCAGGCCTGAACGTAACGACCCATCTCACTAAGATGGATACTGTCACTCATTAAATCATCAGGATTTTTGTAGTCTTCGAGCTGCCCGGCGGCAATTTTTTCTCTCATCACCTGAACGGCCGCACCTGCGGGGACGATGTACACCTTGTGGTTCAGTTCATTGGCCATCAGGTTGATTATCTTGACCGCGCCTAAGTGCATGCCCCAAACGTTGTCCCAGCCATGCAGCTCCGGGTAGAGTGACCTGTCCGGCGACAAAACCGTCCAGTAATCATGGATGAAAATGCGAGCGTCCGGATTATTCTCCAAAAGCAGCCCGCCGAAGTAGGCGCAGGCTTCGGCCTCGGATTCGGTGTAGAGCCAGGGACGTGTCGCAGTCATCGCTAAAACGTCGGCCGTACCAGTGAGCAGTTCATGGAGCGGATTGGCCGAATTCAATGGTTTGGATTCGGTAAGCACGCGGATGGTTCGCATGTTGCCATAAATCTCACTGCGACCGGCCTTCAAAGGAATACCTGCGGATTCGGCCATGGATTGCATGTACTGATGGTCTATGATGTAGCTGCTGCCTATACAGTACAGGTCGTACTCGGCCGGGCAGACGCCGGCAATCAACAGCAGAGCTGTAATTGCAGCGACTTTATTGTAAGTGCCCGTGCCGGTCATTGTCCTTAACTTCCTGCCATGTCCAGCATCTGTTTCACAGACGGGTTCGGCGATTCGATATCCTTCGCTGAACGGATAGTCACGGTAGGAATCGCTCCATGTTCCAGATGCATCTTCATACGCAGCGACTGATCCTCATCGCGACCTGACAGATTGGAATATCCGAATGTCCGGCATAGTTTTCCAAAAAGAAAATCATTGAGTTTACATCCGCCGGTCCGCTGAAGCCCCTCGATGGAGCTGTGCCAGCTCTTAAAGAGATGGGCCTGGGCGAAAGACAGGCCCTGCATTGTGATTTCATTGAGTCCCTCACCGCCGACGACTAATCCCTCTCCCAAAGAAGCAACATGACTGATGATTTTTTTCATGCCCTCGGTGGGTGTTGTCGCTTCGACGAAACAGTTATGCAGATTATGGGAGACAAGTGTCACATCGATAAAGACCGTATCGAGGTTTAATTCCCGGCTGGCTTCCAGGATGTTCTGCCCCAGGATGGATCGCCACATACTCAGGCCGGGATGCACTTTGACCATGACCTTTTTGTCTCGATTGTTTCGTCTGCTCGCATTTGATTCCGGCACGCCGAGGCCTCGGCCCCGATACCAGCTCCACCCGCGTAAATCCTTTCGTTCGATTCCGCGGTATTGAAAATCTCGCAGATAAGTATATGCCGGGTGCGACGGATCCATATCGACTGCATTAAAGTGCGGCATCATTCGAAAGCCCATGGCCTGGCCTTTTTTTATAAAAGCCTTAGCCGGCTCGCTCGGGATATAGTCGGGGTAATTCTCATCGTAGGGATCTGTGCGCCAGTTCGGATAATGAATCAGGCAATGTTTGGGATTTACCTTTTTCGAAATCGCATCGAGAATATTCCCTTCGCCCGGGCACCAGCTAACAGCGAATTTGACATCCCTTGTCCATGCCTGGCGCTTTTGCTCTTCGGCCCGGAGATTATAGGCATCCCACAGCCAGCCGCGGTATTGTTCGGCCGGAGTCTCCCAATCACCCTCGAACACATTGATACGCCAGACGAGTCCGCCGGCACTCAAATTATCATCTATTGGGCCGTATGCCTGGGTGTCGAATCCCAAATGATTCTTCTGCGGACCCGAACCCACTTTAAGGGCTTTATATCGATAACGGTTGTCCCGTGTATGAATCCAGAATCCCCCTTTATTCGATTGCAGAATCGCCAACCCCGCCTCCCAATAGAGCGGCCATTCCCAATGGGTGTTCGCGATCAGAGAATCATCCAGCTTGAGTTTTATCCCCTGAAAGAAAGGGGCGACGAGTTCGAGATCGGGACGAATGCCGGCCATGTTCCATCGACAGGCTAATACGCCGGGACGCGAAGAGTAAGCCGATGGTTCGATTAGAATAGCGCCGCTTTCGGGTTCCACGGAAACGGAAATAACGCCGTCGCCATCCCAACTGTGAAAAACAATCTCCGCTTTGAGCGGGGAGAGTTGACGGGTCGTGATATTGCCGAACTTACTTTCATCGACGGAAATAGTTTCATTGCCCCGATAGATAAGCTGCAGTGCCGCTGCTTTGTTTGCCTCGACTCCTTTGATGAACTGCTCAGAAGTCTTTTTGCTCACTAGCGA
This sequence comes from uncultured Pirellulales bacterium, assembly GCA_964608395.1. Lineage (GTDB taxonomy): Bacteria > Planctomycetota > Phycisphaerae > Sedimentisphaerales > Anaerobacaceae > JAFGPJ01. The sequence continues at coordinate 13,865 of CAZSOR010000058.1, read as the reverse complement.
GGTCAGGAATCCCTTTTCAATAACCGCCGATTGAGTGTGCGTGTGAATAATGATTTTATGCCCTTCCACACGCACCAAGGCCTGTTTATTCTCGGATACTGCCAAGCTCGTTGCGGCCACGCTTGAAGGCGATACGTTTGCGTTTGATACATTTGCCAGGGCGACAACACCGCCGGCAGCCTTTAAAAAATCTCGTCTATGCATAATTGTTCTCTCTTTCTTTTTAACCGGATTGATGCCAAGCAATTATAGCAGACTTGATGCTAAGCGAAACAGTAAATTTGGTGATATCGATGTTCTTACCAATGAGATATATTTCAATCCCTCAAGGGCAAAATAGGGGCGTTTACAAATGGCGGTCCCTTAAGGAATTGATGAGTAGTAACTTCCCGCATCGACAAGATGCCGCGTTTGAATTGGAACATACTGCTCTTGCCGCAAAAGAGAACAAGAACTGCATTTAGAAGTAATTTCGTCAATCCCCACCTGAAACCTCCAATAATTGCGAAAAAGACCAATATCCGGCTTAAGAAACTGCCATTCATACTGTACATTTTTAATTCCCCCTAAAATTCAACTTACACATAATAACTGAAGTTATCCTTTGTATCGATTTTTGACATTAGCTGATAAATATGGTAATCTTTTTTAGAAAGCTTGCGGTTTTTGTGGTTTTTTAAAGAAATAGAGGGAATAAATACCCAATGGCTGATGTACCTTCCAGAGTTGCTGAACTTGTCGAAACCATGTTGGATTTACACAAGAATCTAATTGCAGCTAAGGTACCGGACAACAAAACGCGCATCCAGTGGCAAATCGACAACCTCGTTTACCAACTCTACGACCTAACTGAAGAAGAAATAAAAATCGTAGAAGGCACAGTCTGATAGGTCGCTATAATCATAAAGAGCATACTCAAGGAGATCACTATGAATTTAAGTGAGAAAAAGCCGGAAGACGTCATAAAACCTGAGTTTCTTGGAAAATACAGGGAGCTTCACGAGGACATCTGGTTCCGATTAAGCCACATCAATACCACCATAATCATCCTCGAAAAGATACTACAATCTCCCCTTCAATTTTTCCAACAATCCGAAACTATTTTCTGGCGAACCGTCTGTTGGAATTCTGTATGGGCATCGATAGTTCTCATCCACGCTCTTACAAATGACAAACCTAAGTACACATACACATTACGTAGATTCAAAAACGATATCCTCAAATGGTTGAAAGATTCGAAAAAAGAAGAATTTAGTCAAATTCTTGAAAAACATGAGTTCGACCAGACAACAAACACTATTATGGAAAAGATATCCCAAATACGCCATAAAGAACTGGCACATAGAGAATTTAAAAACAACTGCTTCCCCAATCCTAGAGGCATCACAGTTTCAGAAATTCGCCGTGTATATAACGATATCAAAAAACTCTTCGACGCTTGCAGCTTCGGCATCGAGTACGATACTACGTTATACCCAACGGGAACATGTGGAGGCAAACCCATAGAAAAGGACATCGACAAAATCATTTACATACTCTGCAACCTAACCGAAGAAGAAATAAAGATTGTGGAAAATTCTGGTAAGAATAATACGGATAATCGAGGTTAATTATGAATAACAATATAACGAAACGGTCACTGACTGGTAATGATTCGCCGTTTGAACGAATAAAACGTATCAATGACGCCGGGAGCGAATACTGGTCGAGCAGGGATTTTTCGCGGATTCTTGGCTATTCGGATTATCGTAATTTCGAACAGGTCATAAAGAAGGCAAAAAAAGCCTGCTTTAACAGCGGGCACCGCATCGAGGATCATTTCGTTGGTATCACCGAAATGATAGAAATAGGCAAAGGGGGCCAACGGCCTGTGCTTTCCGTTTATATGTCTCGCTATGCCTGTTACTTAATAGTGCAGAACGCCGATCCCGGCAAGGAAATAGTGGCGTTAGGACAGACTTATTTTGCCGTTCAGACGCGAAAACAGGAAATCTCCGAGCTGGAGGTTGAAGATAAGCGGCGTTTGCTTCTGCGTCGGGAGATGAAGGTGCATAACGTGCGTCTTGCAGGGGCAGCTAAAGAAGCCGGAGTGGTCAAAGCGTCCGACTATGCTATTTTTCAAAATCACGGATATATGGGATTATATGGTGGTCTGACTGCACAAGATATTCAGAGAAGAAAGAGACTTAAAAAAGGTCGACAGATCCTCAACCACATGGGAAGTACGGAACTCGCGGCAAATCTTTTCAGAGCTACTCAGACAGAGGAAAAACTGCGTCGCGATAATATCAAAGGCAAGGAAAAGGCAAATCGAACGCATCGCCAAGTCGGTAAAAAAGTCCGTCAGACCATCAAAGAGCTTGGCGGGACAATGCCTGAGAATTTACCAGTGGCTGAGGATATTAAGAGGCTTGAGACAAAACAAAGAAAGAAACTTAAAGATAAATCAGATTAACCACAACACATTCTATAAGCTCTACGGCCTAACCAAAGAAGAAATCGCTATTGTATAGGTAGAAAATCTGGATTCCGCATCAAGTGCGGAATGACAAAACGAAATGTGAAATACGAGCCAGCATCGAGTAGCGAGTCACGGAGATTATTCTGAAATTTGCCCGCCTTTTTGTATGAAGGTTCGTATAATACGTAAAGAAGTAAAAAGGTAAAAGGTAAAAGGAAAAATGAGATCCAATCACGCAGAACGCAGAACTCAGTACGAAACAATACAGTTTAGCCCGCACCCCTGCGGTGCCGGGCCCAATTGAAGTCCTGAGTGAAATCGAAGGGAAAAAAGGCAGAATAATTAAAAAACGGATCAAAAAGAATAGAAAACGACAAAAATTGAGCTTAATTTGAAAAAACAAACCCAATTTGCGAAAGGGCTAAATGAGCTTAAGTATCTATGTGAAAGGTGATTATGAAGAATTTTACGCTTTGAGACGGCGAAAAAACAAAGCCAATTCAAAGCCAAACAAAGCCAATCCCCGGCGTTTGGCTGGAAATCTTAAACAAGGTGGGTGGGGAGGAATTCCCCAGTTTGGCGGTTTTGTGCGGGTTAAGGTGGCTAACCGGGTTGCCGGCTGGGGCCGAAAAGGGATTTGAAGTAGCACTTGATCCAGGTCCAGTGCAGGAGGATGTGTGTGAGCATCAGAACGGCGAAAATGAGGGCCAAATAGAAATGGACGCCGCCCCATTCGTGACGATCCATCGACCAGAAATCCTTGGCCACTGCCGCTCCCCGGCCGCCGCGAAAACCCTGGCCGTGCCCTGCTGAGCCGGGCGGCAGAACGTATTTCATAAGAAAGCCGGTAAAAGATAATGCCAGCAGGTCTAAAAAAGCGACCAGATCGACAATAAAGTTTACTGTCGTGCGTTTTATCATGCGAGCACCTGAATAATACATAGAAAACTTACGTCCATGAGCCTCGAAGCTCGAAAGTAAAGACGGCTGACCGGCGGGTTTTGTTGCAGACAAAAATGAAGTTGAGTAAAAATGGTTGTTTTCCGGCGTCAATTTGACATAAATAAGGCAGACGATATGATAAAGAAGACACTTACCGACGTTCCGCAGGCCAATACCGACCCTGAAAAGCCGCCGAGGGTGTACTTCAGCAATTTTAACGACTGGTCGCTGAACATTTATAATGAGCTATTAGGTCAGTCCTCCGGACGTCCGGCTCTTTTAGGAAGTAAACGAGCGAGTCAATCTGGAGATTATCAAGCGGTTCGAGGCCGGAAAGATCGAGTTCGCGTTCCACAGCCGGTCGTTTTATGTGAAGAAATACCGATTCGCCACCCGGGACATGTCGCTCGTGAATCGTCAAACACATCACGAGCGGCAAATCATGTGTCCGGCGGTTATTTCCCGGCCTCCTCCTCTGCTTTTGTGATCGATGGCACCGGCCCGCTAAACTCAGTGACATCGAGGGCCTGCTGCTCTTCTTCGGTCAAAACAGGCTCTGTGATAATATGTGGCGTGATGAATACGACCAGCTCGGTATTAGTCGTCGCTTCACCTTCGAACCTGAAGAGATGGCCGAGCATGGGTATGTCACCGAGTATGGGCACCTTGTTGACCTGCTTGGACGTTTCTTTCTTTCGCAGGCCGCCCAGGACAACCGCCTGACCATCTTTGACAAGTGCTATAGTGTTAACTTTGCGAGTGTCGACAACGGGGACATTGCTCGTTGCGACTTGAACTCGAGTCACAAGAACGCTGAATTCCGGCGCTATGTTCAATCTCAACATATTGTGCCCTGCTACATGCGGGGTAACAACGAGCTTGACGCCGACGTTTTTGAATTTCACCGTCTCGGTGGTGCTGCCCGCAGTGATGGTTCGTTCCACGTAGGGATGCTCGGTTACGATATCGAAAGTGGCCTCTTCGTTGTCGATGACCAGAATTCTCGGATTGGCCAGAAGCTTGGCATCGATATTTTCCTTCTCTGCCCTGAGTATTGCATTGATGTCGATGCTGTTATTAAGCAGGCCGAATCGAAGATACCCTTGCGTGCTATCTTCTGTTTTGTTTGTACCGGCGACAAAACCAGCATCAAGAGATGGATCGGTCCTGCTGCTAATGTAGGTTTCATTGCCGCCCTTTTCGACGATAATATCGTCGTTGACCGGATAACCTGAAGCATTCAAGTTGGTTCGCCTGCCGGCGTACCAGTCGATGCCGAGGTCGAGGTTGTTCTTGCTGGTGATGTCATAGATTCTCACTTCGACCAATACCTGCGGTGTTATGCGGTCGATTGTGTTCAGCAGATTCGTAATGTCCCGGACTTTGCTCTCCGTGTCAGTCACGATGATATGACTGGTGCCCTCGATGGAGGAGACGGAACCCTGGGCCGACTTGAATTTTTCCAGAGCCTTTACAACCTGCGCGACATCCGCGTAAGTAATTTCGAACGTTTGAGTGACAAGCCTCTCGGCTATCGCGGGCATCTCTTCGCGTGACAATATCCGGATGACATTTTCACCTACAATAATACCGGCGCCGTGGACATCGAGAATACACCGCAGAGCTTCGTCAAGCGATACATCGGTCAGTGAAACGGTTACATCGCCGATGACCTTTGGGCTCATGATAAGGTCTACGTTCACCTGATCGGCCAGTTGTCTTATTACGGTACCGATAGGGACGTCATTGACATCGATACACACGACTTTCTGCATCCGTATCTCGAGATCGGTCAAGACTGCTTTTTGGACTGTCTGTTCGTTGCTTTTGGCGGCAAGGGCCGAGACGCAGAAGAAGCAGAGAAGTGCACAGATGATCAATAAATTTAATCTGCCTGGTTTTATTGTTAAGCTTTTCATAACAGCTCCTTTTCTAACTTTGGTCTTACCTAATATCACTTCAATTCGTATCTCAGTAGTGTCATTATTCGCTTTATTAATTATTGCAACTCCGATTGATCTTCACTCGGATTGTCAACTTTTTGAACAGTAGCTTTTTCTGTTCCGCGGACCTTTTGCACCCACTTTTTTTCATCCGTTTCGAATTCTATGCTGTCTCTGTTTATTTTTATAATAGTAGCGTCATTAACCTTATCCCCGACGTATACTATTTTCGAACCAATCACGGCAGAGGGCCTGTCGTGTGAATATACGATGTCTCTTATGATTATTGTTCCTGTTGTAACCTTGCCGGTCGTTTCATTTGGGTCTCCGTTTTGTGTATTACTTTCATCCGGCAATTTTATCGGGTCCCTCGTCATAATCGAAATTGGTTCCGGAATCTTCCAGTCGATTTCACGGCCGGAATCGGCGTTAGCGACAACGACGGGTGTGTCATCAGTCCCGGCTCCTTTCGTCTTACGCGGAGCTTTGCTAAGAACCTGCCTAAAGGCAAAAATCATAATGATAGCCAGGATCGGCACCATTATTACCATAGCTTTTTGCTTGGTTGGACTGACACCCGGCTTCGGAGTAAAGAGCTTGTTCTTGATTTGTTGTAACAGGCCATCGCTGGTTTCTTTTATAAACGGACTGCTTTTGGGCTGCGCGGCCTTTGCGGCTTGCTTCAACGACTCTTCGGGCTGAGGAAGTTTTTTAATCAGAGGATTCTGCGTCATCTGGTTCGTAGAAGTCGGTTTTGGAAGGACGTTGGGGGTTTGTTTTTGTGCGGTATTATCCAAAGAATCCTCGGATTGATTGAGTTTTTTAATCAGAGAACTCTGCGAAACCTGACGGTCTGCGGCCACGGGTTTTGGAGGAACACCGTGCGCAGGATCAGGTGTGGGTGTGCCGGAAGGTTGTTGAGAGCCGTTGTTTTGCGGAACAGGTACCCCTTTAAATACCGACGACACTTTCTTCTGCAATCCAGCCTTATTTTTATCAAGCTCTGACATTACTTATCTCCTGACCAAAGCCTTCTGGTTAATTATCTGCTCAGCCAAATTTCTGCTGTTGATTATCTCATCAGCCAATGCCCTGTATTCGGCGGCCGCCTTACTTTCGGGCGCATAGATCAGGACGGGCTCACCGGCACTGGGTGCTTCAGCGAGCCTTACACTTCTGTTAATCACCGCATTAAAGACCAAATCACCGAAGAATTCCCGCATTTGCTGCTGAATTTGCCTGCTGAGCAGGGTGTTGTTTTCGACAAGAGTCAACAATATGCCTAAAATATTTACATGGCAAGGGTCGAAGCGCTCCGCAATGATGTTCGCCGTCTGGAACAACTGCCTGAGGCCTTCCATAGCATAATAATGAACCTGAACCGGCACGACGACACCGGTACTGGCGAGCAGTGCGTTTAAGGTCAACAGTCCGAGCGACGGTGGACAGTCTATAACACAGAAATCGTATTTGTCCCTGACTATTCGGAGTTTCTCGCTCATGACGAATTCTCTGCCGACAATGCCGGTCAGATCAAGCTCGGCACCCGAAAGCAATACATTGCTTGGGGCCAGATCGAGCCACTCGACCTTTGTGCCTAATATTACATTGGATATTCCAATTTGAACGTTCAGAAGGGCATCGTAAATCGTCAGGCTCATCTCATCAGGCCCATAGCCCAGACCGATCGTACTGTGGCCCTGCGGATCAAGGTCGATCAGCAGCGTTCTGTAGCCTTTCTCTGCAAAGGCAGCCGCAAGATTCACTGAGGTGGTTGTTTTGCCGCAACCACCTTTTTGATTTACTATTGATATAGTTTTCATATCACGAGCCGAAATCTGGAGCCAGGGACTGATCGGCGATTTCTTTTTCCTGCTGTTTTTTGACAAAAGTCGCTATGTCAAGAGTCACTTTATAAACTGAATCATCCTTAGTTGAGCGAGCGATTGAGAATTCATTCACAAAGAGGACCGGCTGATGCCTCTCCAGGGCGTTCACGAAAGTAGCAAACTGATTGAATCCGGCAATGAAGCTGATATCGATGTGGTTCTCAGATATGCTGTTACAATCGGGTATTTCCAAGACGCCCCGCTTTTCTTTATTTTTAATGCTGAACAAAGATAGATATTCTTTACTGGCGATTCGACCTATATCAAACGTCAAATTAGCTGAATCCTCCTGATCAACGATAAAATCCTTCAGTGTGTCTCGCAGACCCTCAATTTCTTCGTTTAACCGGATTTTGGTTTGTCCATCTGCTGCTTTTTGTGCAGATTTATACAGTTGTTTTTTCTCAGTGAGCGTGTTTTGTAAGTTCATCTTGCTTTTAATCTGCGGATTCAGCAGAATAAAATAAGCCACGAGAAACAGCACCACGCAGGCCGCCCAGACGATAGCTGCTCTCATAAGATATTTTCTATACATCTGTATTAAAGCTTTGATAAAAGTCATGCTAAACTCCCGGTTTAAGGACACAACTTATCTCGTAAGAGACAACATTCTGATCTTCGATCGTTTCAGTCTTCTGCGAAACTCCGATGTTTTCGAGCTTCGGTCCGAGAAATGCCGAATCGCGAATACCATCCCGGAAGTCTCTGACCGCTTCGTCGCAGTTACTCTGAGGGCCGCCGCTAACAATCAACCGCAATATTTTTACGGGGACATCAATCTCTACCATTTGTTCCGGATCATCTTTTTTGGGAGCTTGTCTTTTCACAGAGCTTTGATTTACCGCAAGAGATGTCAGCACTACCGAGTCAGGTATATTCTCCATCAGTGTCGTCAATACAGGCGACCATTGAGTGTGTCTCTTAATTGACGACTTAACGTCCGACAAGTAACCAATATAAGCTATTTTTTTCTGCTCTAATGCTTTCTGCAGCCCGATAGCATCCGATAATTTGCCAATCTCCGCCTGGCTTTTGTTTATTTCCTGCTTCTTTAATGATATAACGATTTTGTTTTGCATATAAAAGCTGAGCATTCCCATTGCGACTGCAATAGGTATTACAACTGTTACAGCAATGATAGCAAGGCTGCCGGGCTTGCTCTTCAGCGGAATTGCCTGTCCATTTAATAAATCTATTGTAAACATAGCTTCGCGTCTTGTTGCTCTTATAACTTTTAGTTCTTCTTAATAAT
>CAZSOR010000058.1:0-5278 GCA_964608395.1 uncultured Pirellulales bacterium | reverse complement strand
GTAAACATAGCTTCGCGTCTTGTTGCTCTTATAACTTTTAGTTCTTCTTAATAATCGATTAGATTGATCTCATAGCAAGACCAACCGCTACCGCCATTGCAGGGCCGGTCTTTGCGTAAATATCTTCATACTCCCGGTTTGCATTGTGGCATATTTTGTCAAATGGATTCCACAAGACGACCTCGACTCCAAGCCGGCGGTTCAATAACTCAACGAACCCTCCGGCCAAAGCAAAGCCCCCGCAAACAAATAGTTTTTCAACATTTGCCGAAGCAGACTGGGCTGAATAATAGCGCAATGTTTCGCCTACATCGGTAATCAATTTATGGCAGGCTTTTTCGAGGCTGTCACTGAGCCCCGCCTCATCCGCCACTGAGTCGCCGGACAAAATCCCCCTGACAGTTTCCATTGGCGTATCATTCTCCGCAGCTATCTGCGCGACAATATCATTACCTGCATAAGTCATATCACGGATGAACGGCCAGCCGTTATTGTCCATAATTGCCAGAGTTGTATGGGAGCCGCCAACATTTAGAATAGCAACTGTTCGGTGCGTCTGGGAATCTTCTTGCCCATCTTCAAGGCTACTGAAACAGTTCAGAAGTGCCAATCCGTCAACGTCCATCAAGATGCAATTCAGATGTGCTTCTTTGGCGAGCTGTTTCTTACTTTTTATCAACGTATTGGTCGCCGCGACTAACACGCCGCTTGTCTTATTGTCGTCGTTAGCTATTAAATTATAATCGACAGCGCTATCTGCCGCACTGAACGGACATACCTGCGAGGCTTCGAGTGAGACTGCTGAGGCTATCTCTTCGGGTAATAACGAAGGAAAATCGAAATTGCGCACAGCAACTTCCTGGCCGCTCACTCCGCAAACGACTAATTTCGTCTTGATTCTGGCCGACTCGAAGCATTTACGAACCGCCTGGACGGTGTTTGTTCTTCGATGATTATCATCTTCGCTTGCCGCAATTTCGGTAATGCCGGCTGCGGTGATTGTGTAGCCGGTATCGCTCTTGTGCAAAGCAACCATCTTTACGGCACATGAGCCGATATCCAGACCCAATACGTCTGTTTTCTTCAATTCAAACAAATGTTTCCAATCTTTGATCATTAATCTCTCGTTCTATTTTGGCATTCAGCGTATGGATTACCCACCTTAAATATTCACTATTACGCATTCATCGGCTCAAAAAGAGGCTGTCTTATTTAAGAATTGCAATAGTGTTGGCTTTTTCAAATATAATGGGTGTGAATTTAAGGTATAAGTCCTATAAAGACCCTGTTGCGTGGGGCATGTAGAGTGTTTTTTTAATCTTTGTATGCACTAACTTGGCAACAGAATACCATTGATTTATGGTCACTTCCCGGTGGTTATAGGACTCGCTGGGTATTGCAGGAACGAGGGCAATTTCGAGCTTGCTAATCTTGTGGAATATATGGTTGGATGACCCGGTTGTCAAGCGCATGAGGAGGATCTTTGGAAGATGTCATACCAGTTGTAGTTAGTTCTTGCGCCACACTGTCATACCCCGAAAGCGGGAATCCATTTTTCCCAATTCAGAGTCTTCGCAAAGAGTAAATCGCTGTTACTTAGCAAAATCCCATCACTACAAGCGCACATATTAAATACAATTGGTATGAAAGCACCGGATTAAAAAGGACCGTGCATAGCTGCTCACAGTTCCTCATTCTTGTGTGCCGGGCAAAGCGTTTGTTTTATATCAGGCCGACAACCGAAGGTTATGCGGAAGATTTGGTTTTAGCTGTCTGGTCGGTAATCGTGCCAGCCGGCGGGTGCAGGAACATATTTGCCTCTCAGCCAGATATCGCCCGGTAGGATACCTTCGAGCAATCTCTCGTCAAAATAGTAGTATTTGAGATAACCATCGGCGCCAACCAGACCGACGACCCCTCGGATGGCTTCGGTGATAGTGCCGCGTACAACCAACTTGTCCTGGTATCCACTGGCTTCTTTTCTGCCGCCATAGTAGTATCGTCTGATGTTTTCCGCACCCCATCCTCCGCCGCCGATAGTCATTGCGGCCTCTATTACCGTCGCGTCCGGTAAATATCTGTTATACTTCTCGCCGCCCCCGTCCCGGCCAATAGGAACATACTCAACTTTATTAATTGTTTCATCGGGCGGCCCCGGATATTTGTTAAAGCCGCCTTCGTCATAACCGGACATCCCCGGATCAACCACCTTGATTACCCCCTGGGCAATCAAACCCAGGATATTGGGATTGTCCTTTGACGGTTTTCCGTCGGCATCATGCGTGCCCTCAACCACTACGGAATCGGCAATCCAGATATTACCTGTTGCTACGATGGTAATATTACCTTTTACTACCTGGTCGCCGTTATGTACGGTTTTGTCGCCACCAATAACTACATTGCCGTCAATGTATATCTGACCGCCCGGTTTGGATTCCACTCCCCCGAAAGACTGAGTGACATAAGTCTGGTCGATGGGCAGCGTGATTCTCTGACCATTTGCTTCTGCGTTCTCAGGCATAAAATGGTAGCCATAAATATCATATCTTACGGATTGGGTTACGTCGCTGCTGCCGGGCTTGACTTTATAATCGTATGTCATGTAATCGCTAGTCCTTTGATAACCGAGGACCGTACAGTCATCAGTGATGCGGACTTTCCCGACACCATCTTCAACAAAAAACTCAAGCTGAACGGCATCTTTTGGTTTCGGAACCGGTGCCGTTGCCTTCGGGTTGAAACGGTACTCTACTTTGGTACTGCCTTCGAAACGATCGACCTTGCTCTGGACGGAATCTGCATCCGTTATTCTGCTGTCAGGCTGGTCGAAATAAATTCCATTATCAAACACGTTCATTACGGAAGCGTATTTATCAGAACCGCCACCGGTATATCTCGGTTCGCCCATAGCCGTAGACTGCATGAATTGCGGGTTGCCTATGATGTGAATGTCTCTGTAATCGGGATCGTCTTTGAAGTCATTAATATGCAAAGGCATATCAATGATTTCTCCGTCGGCAAAGTTCACCGGACAAGTGCTTCCCATTCCGGTCGGAACTCGACACACACCCATATCCCAGCCGCTCATCGCCTGAACCACCTGCACTTCCACAGTCCTGTTGAACATACCGCTATGGCCGTTGGATATGATCTTGTAAACGGGACGATAACCAACGAAAGAAAAGAACTTAATTTGATAATTGCAATCTCCGTCCGGTATTTTTATGCTGCCGGTTGTTCCCGGCACAGCTTTTTGCAGAGAACTTAGCATATCCTGCTGCTGGCTCATCCAGAAAACCGCCGTCTCATAGCCGGCCTCGGCGGCGAGCATCGCAATCACTTCGTTTTTCAGCCTGATTGCCTTGTGTCTGACCCCATAAGCCACAGTCAACATACCTAATCCCAGGGCAGCTAAGACAAGCAGCAATACAACGACCAGAACAAGGGCTGAGCCATTATCGTATTTCTTATCTCGCATCTCGTATTTCGTATCTCGTTTCACGGTTTTCGCTTCACGAGATACGCCTCTCACTTTATCTCGGCCATATATTTCGCATTAATGTAGCGGTCATCACCCTGATAGTCTCGTTATCTGTCGGATCTGTCAGGACAATATTTATTCGAACGCTTCCCTGACCGGTCCCTCCTACTGTCGTATGGCTGAAAGCGCCGGCGGTAGAATCCTTGTCGACGGACACATGTTCTGCAAGAAGAACTTCTGTCGTTACACTGGAGGTATTTTTGCTGCCTCCGCCCGCAGGCACCGCCCCGGGCGGATATGAGCCGTAGTCAACCTTCAACTGGTCACCGTCGAGATAGAAGAATGCATACGCCGTTGCCGTCTTGTTAACATCCATCAAGCTGGAGCTGTCGGCCTTGTCAAGCTCGACATCCCAATATCTGAATTCCACCGCATCGCCGGAAACTAGTTCCTGCGGATCTTTTGTTTGCGGCAACGCAGGGGTATAATTGCTGCCGTCTCCCGTATAGATTGTGTAGTTAAGACGGTTGGCTTTTCTGCCCATACTCCCGAATGCCATCGTGGTAGCCAGGGCATCCTGCTTTAATTTCTTGTTGGCCGAATTATAACTATGCTGCCAGGCCCGATTGCCGCCGACTAACAAAGCCCCAATCGCCAATACAACTATGAGGTTGATCGTCATGGCAATAACCAGCTCGATCAAAGTCAGACCGGAACGGAATTCGTATCTTATGTTTCGCATTTGATATTCGTATCCTGTATATTTAGGTTCAATTTACACTTGCCGATTCACCTTCATGCGCTGTCAGCCGCCTGATGCATCGGCCCGGACGTATGTAGTCAGAATAAGTGGTGGAATATTCTCCAACCGATCGACGTCTTTACCTGCTACAAGCGTTCCGAATTCAACTACAACGCCAAGCTGCCGCAGTACTGCGCCCGTTACGGTATCTTGAGCAACGTCTTTGCGTGTAAGCATAACCAGCATTGGCATCTCGTCGACCGTGATAGCGTACACTGCATTATCCTGTGGGACGCCCAATCCCGATTGATCACTGAAGCTGGATGGTATAGCTGATGCGTCTGAAAATCCCAGTCCGAGGGCGGACGGATTGTAATCTGTTGAACCGCCCGTACTCATCCAGTCTTCCAGCAGCAACTGTCCAGTGCGTGTGGCGGCGATTTGGGCGCGGGCTATTGTAGCATCTCTGGATGTATGATATTCATAGCTCATTGCGCCAATAGTAACAATGGACAAAACTACCGTAGCTACCATCACCTCAACCAGGGAAACAGCCGATGCAAATTTTCGTCGCTTAATAGTCATCATCGTCTACATCCTTTCTCTCCGTAGTTTTCCAAACGACAGGGCTTCCGTGCTCCCGAATTCTTGTTAAAAAAAAGTGATTGCGCCGCTGTAATAAATCCAAAGTAAGAAACTGAACTGTGAAAAACTCCTTCCGCTTTCTTGACTTATACTAATTAAAATATACAACAAAAAACCATCTAAGCAAAAAAATAATTATTTACTTTAGAAAAATCCCTTTTAGTCTCGCATCTATCGTGCCGGATTAGACTTGATTCAGTGCGAGAACGCAGGACCGCTGCTTTTTATTTCGAAAGTGGCTATGGTCGAAAACGACCATAGCCACCATGATTTTAACTACAAGTCAGTGCCGTTGCGAACCTGTGTTGCCAAGCGTTCCTCCGCACCCGCTTTCCTGCCCTTTAACGTCCCATATAATATCTATAAGGGAGAAATCAACTTTCCAGGATGCCAGCTTGCCACAAAGGCGA
>CAZSOR010000057.1:0-18525 GCA_964608395.1 uncultured Pirellulales bacterium | reverse complement strand
CCATAAGGACACAAGGACCTAAACCTTGCGCGTCTGCCAGTTCCGCCACGCTCGCATATCCAATTGCGTTTTGTAGTTTCCTTCCCGCGGTAGAAGGAATATATTTCTATTTAAATAGCTCGTCCGGATCCTTTTCGTCCGGATCCTTTTCGTCCGGACTGCCATGCTCGGAATCCGAATCCTGTTCTTTGGTTATTTTCTCAATCCGTTCTTCCGCCTTCTGCAGTATTGTCCGGCATTGCTTAATCAGGACCATCCCTTTTTCGTACTGCTCGAGGCTGTCCTCTAAGGGGATCTGGCCCTGCTCTATTTTGCCGACGATATTTGTAAGCTCCTTGATTGCCTCTTCGAAGCTCAATTTGCCGGCATCGGTTTTCTGCTTTTTATGTGCCATAATATCAGCTTATAATTTTACCTTTTAATTTTACCTTTTTACTTCTTTTTTACCTTGCTTTCAATCAAATTCTTATTTGCAAGCTCGGTAATTAACAAGTCTCCGATGCTGACGTCTCCTGAAGTTTTTACCAGCAATCCGGTCTGTTTGTTAGTGGTAATGCTATATCCACGCTGCAGAACGGACCTGGGATTCAAAGCGCTCAACCGATTTTCCTGTGCCGTAAGCTGCATCCGGCAGTTGTTAACGGTAGTGCGAATGCTCACATCAGCGAGGTTTTGCAAGTTGCTCAATTCGATTGTTTTATATCCCAGGAGCCTGTGCGGCTCAATTCTGATAATCTGTTCGTAGGCGGTGGATAGTTCCCGATGGGCTTTGGTCAGAAGCGCTTTTATGAACTCTTCCAAATCTGCCGATAGATCATCCAGTTGCTGCCGGCTGTTCTGCACGAGCACAAGCGGATTTCTAAATACCGCGTTGGCCAGGATGACCTCCAGTATATGCTCGGCAATTTTGAGCCTCGCCCGGGTCTGATTTGCCAGTCTTTGCTCTGTTGAATTTAACTGTCCCAATATTTCCTGCATGTCCGGGACTGCCACGACGCCCGCTTTTGTCGGCGTAGATGCCCTTGCATCGGCAACGAGATCCGCGATTGTAGTGTCAACTTCGTGGCCAACAGCACTGATAACGGGTATTGTCGAGTCGAAAATCGCCCTGGCCAAAACCTCTTCGTTAAAGGCCCACAGATCCTCCATTGCTCCGCCGCCTCTGCCGACAATCAGAACATCCAGTTCGAGTTTTTGGTTGCGTCTGTTTATGTCCCGCAGTGCAGCGGCGATTTTCGCCGCCGATCCTTCGCCTTGTACCGGCACGGGATACAAAAACAGTTTTGCGCAGGGCCACCGGCTGTGAATGCTGTCGGTGATATCGTGCAGAGCCGCTCCCGATTCGCTGGTCAATATGCCGATTCGCATCGGGTAAAGGGGCAGAGCTTTCTTGTGTGCCTCGTCGAACAGTCCCTCCTGGCGGAGCTTTGCGACCATTTGCTCGAAGGCCAGTTGAAGGGCTCCGACGCCGGCTGGCTCGAGTTTATCGACATAAAGTTGATACTTGCCGCCAGGGGCATAAACGTCGATATGGCCTGTGCTTAGAATCTCCATTCCATCTTCGGGCGAGAACTTGACATTCTTAAACTTGCTCGCCCACATCACGCATGGCAGCACGGCACCTTCGTCTTTCAGCGAGAAATAACAATGCCCGCTGGTATGATGTTTGAAGTCGCTTATTTCGCCTCTGACTATCAGCCGAGGAGGCAGTTTCTCCTCGATAGCTATCTTAATCAGCGAATTGATCTGGCTGACCGTATATATTTTCTTTGTCTTCGGCATTTATCACGTAAAAACGACAACAGGCTTATTATAGTTTCATTGCTACTGTCGATTATAAGCTCAGAGCTTTCTCTTATCAATTTCCAATTCGCTGTAAAATCGCCATAGGGCGTCCGTTATTATTGTAATCCGACATGTAAGACCCTTAACCGCATGGTTTTGCATCGCAAGGCATATTGAGGGGATATTCGCAGATTTCGGCTTATTTGTTTCTTAAAATGTTATCGGAATATGTATATATGTCTTGATAATTTTCACTAAATTAGAGAGTGCTGAAAAATTGGAGTCAGGAATATAATATTTGGGAAACGCGTCTTTTTTGCAGCAGTCGATAAGCCCATAAGTGCTTGTCAGACAAGATAATACTGTCGTGTAAATGTTGCTGATATTGATGAGTTATTGTCTTGGTGATAAGCTGGGCGGCTATTTCGCAGAAGCTTATAACTATTTAGGCGATGGAGACTTGACAAAACGCCGATTAGCAACCTAAAATGAATATGTTTTAGTTGGTACCTTCACGGAGGAGGTACTCTCATGTTTACTGCACAGATGGTTATTCTGCTGCGGCTCAAGGAAGGATTGTTGATTTCAGCTACTACTTTGGAGCTATATCTTTTGATGTATCCGATTAGACGTAAGCGTTTGGCTAAAGGGGTAGGAGTATTCTCTTCGATACCTTTCAGAACGGGCAAAATGCCGATATTTTTGGTTTGGATTTTGGCTGTTTTGCTTTTGGTATGCTCCGGCGCCACATATCGTGTTCTGGCATCTCATTTGAAACTTATTGTTGATACTCCTGTTGAATTGCCTGTGCCGCTAAGTGCATTTCCTAAACAGATAGGTCTTTGGGCTGGTAAAGACATGCCAATTCCGCCGAATATTCAACGTGCAGCAGGAAATGACGCCTTTCTAAACCGTTTATTTATTAATAAATTGAGCAACCAGTGGGCCAATGTTTACATTGCTTATACTGCTCACCCTCGAACAATGATGGGTCACCGACCTCAGATTTGTTATGTTGCCGGCGGGTGGGTGCATGAAGTCACCGAGTTGACAAACGTGACTTCCAGCACCGGTAGAGATATCCCTTGTTTACTACATCGTTTTCGCAAGCCATCTCCGGAAACAGAAGAGACTGTGGTTTTGAATTTCTACATTGTTAATGGCCAGCTTACATCAGACGAAAGAGTCTTTTCCGGTGTGGGTTGGAGAACACCAAATATTAACGGGAATCCGGCTCGTTATGTGACACAGGTTCAGATAAGTTCGGTGTTTGAGAATTCGGTCCGATCAGCAGCGAGGGATATTACTGAGCGGGTACTCGATTATTTCCCTGACGAAAATGGGAATGTCAGAGCAATTGAGTATGTTGAAACTTCGAGCGATGTGAATAAATAGATTGAGATATTGCCGGTGAGAATCGGTTTTCATAAGAGCTACATAAGAGCATGTATTAAATAGGGTTATGTTGATTTGTCGATGTGCCCCACGGGGACGAAGTGCGTCCGGAATCAAATAATACCGGCTTTTTGATAATACGAATCAGAGCTTCAGAAGTTCCATCGGCAAAACGTCATTGTGTTCCAATAACTTTTGTCGCACAGTCTACAATTAAAATTTCAACTCTGTTTTGTGTTTTAGAATAAATCGGCTTTTCAGAGCGTGAATGGATACCTCAGCTAAAATAAGTTTTATATCAGTGTTGATCCCTGACGGTGAGACATGGGAAGCAGTTAAGGTACTACGTTGTTTGAGCCATGTGTCGGGAATCACAACTCATGTTCTCGCAAAGGCCAGATTTCCGCTGGCTCGATTCAGTCGTTACTGCTCAAGCTACCACTGCCATAAAAGCGAAAACGATGATGATTGGATTCGAGTGATAAGAAGTATAGTTCGGAGTCTGCGGATTGATGTTGTATTGCCTGTGACTGAGAAGGGTGTAGAGTTTGTGGCACGAAACCGAAAAGCTGTCTCAGAGTTTGTCGCTATTCCACCAATTGCAGATTCCGATCTTATTTCGATATCTAAGGACAAATGGTCATTTCAGTGTTTTGCCGCAGAAAATGGTTTTCCGGTGCCTGCGTCGGTTTTAATTGGAAAAGCGGGAGAGACATCTATCGCTTTGTTGGATCCTGGTTCCGTCGAGTATCCTGCGTTGCTTAAACCAACCTCGCTCGATGGTGGTTACGGCATTGTAAAAGTAAAGGAGCCTTCTGATTTAGCTGATATGTGGAACAACAGGCGCATAATCAAAGGTTACCAATACATGCTGCAAAGCTATATACCTGGAGTAGTGTTTTGTCTGGGGCTCTATAGTCAGGGTGGACAGATTATATCTTACACTTTGTGGAAGACTCTCCTGACGAGTACCAAGCGGCTTTATTTTTCAGCGAGAGCCATGGAGTACGTGAATAATGAGGAAGTCATCGAGATAACTAAGCGGCTTATTTCAACCATGAAGTGGGACGGGATTGCAAATATTGACTTTCTTGTTGGTTCTAATGACGGATCGGTTAAAATCCTTGATTTCAATCCTCGATTTGGTCAGTCTTTACTCGGCTCTTTGGTTGCTGGTGTCAATTTCCCGCTTTTATGTTGCTTAGGAGCGATGGGTATGGAATACCCAAGTATGCAACAACAGGATGCCATAAGATATGTCCATCCAGCCATGCAGGGCAAGATGATAATGTCTCGGTTCATGGGAAGACGGCCACCTATAAAGATTCGATGGAAGCATGGCAGCTTACAATTCGTCGTGCGAGATCCGCTTCCGGAATTGGTTGATGCTTTTCGGAGAATCGTGAAGCGATTCCAGAGTCGTAATCATGTCAATCGTTGATTCAGCGCGTAGAAAAAAACAGAAGACAAGCTTAGCGCAGAGGTTAGTCTGAATCCTATCAGCCGGTACGATAATAGGAACATTATTACTTGGTTGTTTTCACTCAGGACCCGTGAATTGAGGTAAGTAGAACCGGCCCTATAGACTTAAGATCGGAAAAGAAGCATAAATGAATTTTAATTTTATCAAATTGGATAACTTACCAAGGCTGTCGTGGGCTGCTCAGATAAACAAGAACGCTGAGACTATTGATGTCTATTGTGGGCCTTGGATTGAGACAGATGGACATTGCTTTGTGGAAGGAGCCTGGAATTCGCCCTTCGAGGATAAAGATTTCGAGAAAGCTACTGTATTTATGGGATCCGGGGGCAAAGCGCTAAGCCAAAAGTCTGTTTTTTCGGCAGCAACACATATTTTAGAACGGCTGTTTGCTATACGTCAGGACGACTCTATTTGTATTTCCAACTCTTTATCTTTTGCATTATCACTCTCGAAGAGCGAGTTAAATCCCGGATACATAGCTTACCAGGCAGATTACGATTCAATAACACATGGTTTTAGGAAAGCTGTAAAATCATTTCCATTAAAAGGTGGGCGGAAAATAACAACTTATTGCCACTGCAATATCGAAGTTGACAATGAACTAAACATAATAATAATTCCGAAACAGCCCGTGCGTGACTTCTCAGATTTTACCGATTACACAACTTTTCTTAGTTCTACCCTCCGCGAAATAGTTCAGAATTCTCTGTCGAAGCATCGCTCCAGACAGTACTCATTGCTTGCGACTGCTTCAAGCGGGTATGATTCCTCATGTGTCGCCGCCATAGCTCGAGAGGCCGGTTGTTCGGAAGTGCTTACCATCAGAAACGCCAGAGGTCCAAAGGTCCAGTACTTCGGGAAGTATCGCTATGACAGATATTATCGTGAAGACAGTGGTGAAGCAATTGCCAGGAAGCTCGGCTATAAAAATATTTTTGTACGAGATAGTCGGGATTATTTAGAAGAAGAAACAGACATGTTAGAAGCTGAAAGTAGTGCATCTGGAAACTTGTGCTATGATCCGACAGTTATATTTGAAGATGACATTCAGCAACGAGTTGTTTTAACGGGACACCATGGTGACGTAGTTTGGGCCCTGGAAAAGGGTAAGGTGAGTTCTGATTTAAAGTGGGGGGGGCTAAGTGGAGCTTCACTTTACGAGTCCCGTCTGCGTATAGGATTTATTCATGCTCCGGTGCCTTATATGGGTGCTTGTAGTATGCGTACCATAAATAAGATTTCGTATTCCGGAGAAATGAGGCCGTGGGTGCTCAACAGTGGTTATAATCGTCCTATCCCCAGAAGAGTCTTAGAGGAAAGAGGTGTACCTCGGGATGCATTTGGACAGAAAAAGAGCGCCATCCAGGTGGTGTTTGTAGGCAGTAAGAACAATACTCTTAGTAAGATGACTTCTGCGTCCGCTCAATCCTTTTTGCAATATTATAAGAAACATAAGAGACGCAGAAATATAATCAAGCAATTGTATTATGACTTCATGACATGCCTGTATTTGACTTCAATTATGCTGGATGTAATCCCAAGGAAACTCAGGATTCCAGTACGCTTCAAGATTTTGCACAAGCTCATGCACGAATATCTTTTTAAGTTTAGTCGAAGTCCAGGGTCTGCAAGTTTTCTTTTTCCGTGGGGTGTGTCAGTGACGAAAACGCGCTACAGCATTGAAAAATGAGTGTTTCTGTTCGATCGGAATTTTATATGGCAGTTCAAGCAACGGCGGCTCGTTCCAGTCGTTATTGTTCAGGCTGCTTTCAGACTATGAGCTACTTATTTGGTTTGTTTCGTAATTTTATAAGGATGTATTTACTCTAAAATCAGAGAGAAAGCGTGACAGAAGCATCCAGCTATATGTTATCAACCAGTGCGATACGCAAGACAATCTCGAATAGAATCGGCCAACTAAGAGGTACGGATATTAAGGCCAAAAGTGCCCGTGCCGTGGTGGCTTTAAGTGTCGGAACAGTTGCCGGGCGGAGTATGAGATTTATACGGAGCATGATTCTTGCTCGCATTTTGGCGCCGAATCAAATCGGAATAATGGCCATTGTTATGGGCTTTTCAATGGCTTTTGAAGCTCTCACCGAGGTGGGTGTAAAGCAATCGATAATCCAGAACAAGCAAGGTGCAAATACTCGTTATTTAAATGTTGCCTGGTGGATGCAGGTCACTCGCGCGTTGTGTCTTTTCGGGATCGCGTTTGTTTCGGCGCCATGGATCAGTTCGTTCTATGATAATCCTGAATTGTTGCAATTGCTGCGGGTTGCTTTTATCGCTATAGCGTTAAGGGGTTTTGTCAGCCCTCGTGCTGCCGTTCTTGAAAAAGAATATAAATTTGGCAGGGCGGTATTCCTTATTCAGGGCAGCTCCATTGTAGGCGCGATTATATCAATCGGCCTGGCTTTCGTAATGCGGAATGTTTGGGCACTGGTTATCGGTTTTGTTATAGAGATGGCAATATTATGCATTGTTTCTTTCATACTGGTGCCATTCATGCCAAGATTTGAAATTGACAGAAGCAGTCTGGTTGAGTTGATGAAATATGCTCGCAGAATGTTCGGTTTGCCAATATTGACGGCGGTTAGTTTTTACGCGCCGATCCTGATACTTGGCAAGGTAATATCTGAGGATCAGTTAGGCTTATATAGTTATGCCGCTCTGCTTGGGTACATTCCGGTTGACTTGTATATAAGAATAATCGCCCCTGTTGTGCTTCCCGCCTTTTCTGAAAAGCAGGATGACAATAATGCTCTCTGTCGGGGTGTTCTGCGTACTACTCAGTGGACCGCTTTTTGTGTTATACCATTAGCTGCTTTCATGGCTTGTTGTGCGAGTGAACTGCTGTTATTAGCCTATGGCGCCAAATATGTCGCTATGGCTATTCCGTTAGCTGTTTTGTGCCTGCAAATTGTGGTTCGAAATCAAGCTGTGAGCTTAGCAGGGATTTACCTGGCTATTGGCAAACCTCATTTACAGCGTCGTTTTGCGGTAATTCGTGCCTTGGTTATTATTGGGCTTATGTACCCGGCAGCCGTTCGTTTTGGGCCTTTGGGAGTTGCTGTTGTTAGCGTTCTGAGTAATACAGTTGTTTTGTTTATGCAGGTCTTAAAGGCCCGAAAAGTAATTGATCTGAATTTAATCCCGTACTTGCGATCCTATGTCCCCGGCCTATTGCTGGCATTGCCGATCATAATGACTGCCGGTTTACTTTGGGTCTTTAGGGTGGATTCTCCCCTATTTGTCCTCGCTATTAACGCTTTAGTATTCATTGCGACATTTGCAGCAGGTGTTTTCATTTTGAATCGTGATAAATGACCATCTGCGATGACGAAGAAATCCGAGGATAAGCCGGATTATTTATTTTTCCGAGATTTAGAGTGTCTGAAAAAAGCAAGACAGAAAAGAAAAACATGCAGATATGCCTGCTTGGTGCTTCGTTTGATACCGGCAATATGGGAGTAAGCGCCCTGGCAGAGTCGAGTATCAAGATTATTCTTAATCGATGGCCCGATGCGGAAGTCGTACTATTAGGATCGGGATCGATCGACGGTGAGCACTGCCTGAAGCTGTCAGGCCGGGAGATTCGAGTAAGAATAGTGCGTATGAGATTCTGCAAGAATGTGTTCCTGCGTTCTCATTTCTGCGTGTTGCTGTTGAACGCCATTTTGCTGAAACTGCTGCCCTTTAGAAGGTTCCGGAGTTTACTGTCTGCGATCAATCCTTATGTTAAGACACTGGTTGAGACGGATAAGATGTTTGACATTACCGGCGGTGACAGTTTCAGCGATATATATGGATTGCGAAGGTTCCTGATATTTGGTTTTCTGCAGAAATGGCTTGTTACGCAATTTGGCAAAGAGCTGATCTTATTGCCACAAACTTACGGGCCCTTCAAAAGGTCAATTACTCGACTAATGGCAAAGAGCGTTTTGAAGCGGGCCAGTGTCATTTACGCAAGAGATAGCGAAAGTATCGAATATGTACGGGTGCTTCTTGGCAATCACAGCGTCAATGGGAAGTTACGTTTTATGCCGGACGTAGCTTTTGTCCTGGATTCACATGAGCCTGAGACTATTGATGTCGGGTCTCTGGATAAGGTGCGAAAAGAAGGTTCTATCGTGGTTGGCTTGAATATTAGTGGTCTTCTTTTCAATGGTGGTTACACGCAGGAGAATATGTTTGGCTTGAAAACCAACTATCGTGAATTGATAAATAGTGTAGTCGATTTTCTAATGAAGGACGAGAAGCTGCTTGTTCTGTTGGTGCCGCATGTTGTGACTCCGAGCAGGATCGTTGAAGACGATCCTAATGCGTGCCGGCAACTGTACGAGGAGCTAAGCGAGAAATACCCCGGCAGGATATTCCTGACGCAGGGCAGGTACAATCACAACAATATCAAATATATCATAGGATTGTGTGATTTCTTTATTGGCTCACGAATGCACGCTTGTATTGCGGCATTATCACAGTCTATACCGGCAGTTGGAATTGCGTACAGTAAGAAATTTCACGGTGTTTTTGAAAGTATCGGGCTTGGAGATTGTGTGGCTGATGCTTATCAGTGCAGTAGAAAAGCTGAACTACTCTCCATAGTTGAGGCTGCTTTCGAAAAGCGAGACCAAACCAGAACACATTTGGATAAGGTAATTCCGAAAATAAAAGCAAACATATTGAATATGCTTGACACTAAGAATCCATTGTAGATTGGTGGATCTGTAACCTGAAGCATAAGATGCATTGCTTAGAAGAGATGCGTTAGCCGTATTAAACGATTGAGATATTGGGTTGTATGTCTGTGTTATCTAAGCTTTTATACAAACTATACGCTTTCAAAATAGGGAAGTTCAGGAACATTATACTGAGCTTAATCCAAAGCCTCGAAAAGGGACAAATGCGGTCGAAGACTCTTCGTCGCATATTTCTGCACTATCACGGCATCGATATAGGTATGTACAGTTATGGAGGTTGTTTCGATCCGGTGCTCTTTAGAGCAAAAACGAAAATAGGACGCTACTGTTCGTTCGCCACGGGGGTGTGCAGATTAAAAGGGAACCATCCGATGAGATACAGATCGATGCATCCATTTTTTTTCTCCCCCTATTTTGGATATGTTCAGAAACAATTGGTACACAAATCTGAGCTTGTTATCGGAAATGATGTTTGGGTAGGCCAGAATGCAATCATTTTGTCGAGTGTTAAAAGAATCGGAGATGGTGCGGTGATAGGGGCCGGAGCTGTTGTTACAAAAGATGTGCCTGATTTTGCCGTTGTGGTCGGTAACCCTGCTAAAATTCTTAGATATCGTTTTTCAGAGGAGACGCAACTCAAAATCAAGGCATCGAAATGGTGGGACAAGGACATTACGGAATTGCAGAAGGATATAGAAGAGTTTGCACATCCGTTGGAAAATTGTGAGAACAAAAAAAATACAGTGTGTTGACCAGGTTGCTGAATGGCGGCTTTGTGCAGGATGTGGGGCTTGTATTGCTACATGTGCCAATCAGGCTATAACCCTGGAGGATATACCCGACCAGGGGATACGGCCGATAGTCGATTCGGCAAAATGCCAAAAGTGTGGTGCCTGCGTAGGAGTGTGTCCCGGAATCGGAATCTCTCACCAGCCTTTCAATAGCAAGACGATACCTGAGCTACGCTGCGAATGGGGACCGGTTCTGGAAGTTTGGGAGGGGTATGCCACTGACTCGCAAATACGTTTTAACGGTTCGTCCGGAGGTGCCGCTACAGCTTTAGCTCTTTTCTGTTTGGAAAAGCAAAATATATCAGGTGTCCTGCATACAGGAGCCAGACCGGAAGCTCCGTTGGAAAACGTTGCCGTTTTCAGTAAAAGCAAGGTTGAGTTGCTGGGACGTACAGGTTCGCGATACTCACCTGCGGCGCCATGCGAGAAGTTGGAGTGGATTCAAGAAGCGCAGTACCCAAGTGTATTTATTGGTAAACCCTGTGATGTTGTTGCACTGCGTAAATCACAAGCGGTTAATCCGGCGCTTCGTGAAAAGGTCGGCCTGGCTATTAGCATTTTCTGTGCCGGCACTCCGGCAACAAATGGGACGTATAAAATCCTTAGCACCCTTGGCGTCAAGCCGGAAGATGTTGGAGAAATCAGGTATCGTGGCAGCGGCTGGCCCGGAGCTACTACCGTCAAGATGAAAGGCGATAACAACCAGATACGGCAGATGCCTTATGAGGAATCATGGGGAAATATTCTCAGTAATTACGGTCAATTCAGATGCCGGATATGCCCTGATTCGACGGGTGAATTAGCGGATATTTCCTGTGGTGACCCATGGTATCGAGAGCTTAAAGAGAATGAGCCGGGATGGTCACTCGTTGTAGTAAGAACCGAAAGAGGTAAAGAGATTTTGCGGGAAGCAATGAAGGCCGGTTATGTCAATCTTGGACGTGTCGAACCAAACACGATTCCACGATCACAGAAGGCACTTCTGTTAAGGAGGCGTCACCTCTGGGGGCGATTGTTTATGATGCGCATGATGTGTGTTCCGGTTCCGCGGTACATAGGATTTTTTCTGCTTAGAAGCTGGATGAAACTCTCATTGATAGAGAAACTGCGGTCACTTGGCGGAACATTGAAACGGATCATGTTGCGTGGATGGATGAGACCTTTGAAGCCGGTCGCTAAAACGGACACACTGCATAAAGCCGAGGATGCCAAAAAATCTATAATCAATATTAAGGAATTTGAATCACAATGCAAGGTGTAACTTTAGCATTTGCCCTGATTCTTTCTGTATTAGTCATAACGCTGCGCCCAAAGTATGCCTTGGTTGCGTATATTATAGGATTGTTATGGTATCCCGCTTACCTGGCAGTGAGTATAGGCACTATAGACATATTAGTCGGTCGTTTTGTAGTTGCCGTACTGCTTCTGCGGTGTTATTTCGATGATGGGATTCGGCGTAAATTCACCTGGAATCGATTAGATACATTGGTTACGTTGAGCATGGTTGTATACGTAGGTGCATTCTTGATCACTCAAGTCAATCCAATTGCACAAACCCTGGAAGGCCGAGGCGGTTTTGTGATGGATACATGGTGTGCTTATCTGGCTGCCCGGTTTATCGTGACCGACAGGACAAAACTCATTTCCATTATAAAGTGCATCAGCCTTGCCCTGATCCCTATTGCCATATTAGGTGTAATTGAATCTGTCACCGGCTGGCAGCCGTTTGCTCCTCTGTGGCGTTTTTCTCCCTGGTTTAGAGGCGGAGCATTTGTTTCAGAAGGACGTTATGGACTTGCCAGGGCTGTTGGGCCGTTTAGTCATGCTATTTTGTTTGGCGGTGTTTTTGCTATGTTTTTGCCACTAATATATTATTTGCGTCATGAAAAAGGTGACTGGCGGTCCTTGACTTATGTAATTTTAGTGATAGCTTTACTTGGTGCGTTGAGCAGTATGTCCAGTGGTCCGTGGGTTATGGTGATAGTGGTGGTTTTCTGCCTGGTAATGGAAAGGCATAAGAAATTTGCAAAGCCATTGTTCATATTGTTGGTGTTCTTATGCATATCAATTGGAATTGCAAGTAACAGACCTTTTTATCATGTCATAGCTTCGTGGGCGAACCCACTGGGCGGTGCCGGTTGGCACCGGGCGAAACTTATTGATCTTGCTATCGAAAATTTCAGTGAATGGTGGTTGGTTGGCTATGGTGATAAAGATCCCGGTTGGGGTCCCCAGCTTGGTATGGGACGTTCTGATATCACGAATGAGTATATTCTCAACGGTATCAGATACGGTATTCTTGGTGTTATTGCTCTTTGTGCAGTACTCGCAAAGTCATTTCGCAGTCTCATATCTACATATAGGAGGCTGACACATCCGGCCATGAAATCTTTGTGTTGGGCTTTCGGAAGTCTATTGTTTTCCGTTGCCGTGGCCTGGATGTCTGTTAGTTTCTTCGGGCAATTATCGACATTAGTTTACTGTTCCATTGGAATGATCGGTTCCTTATGTAGCCCCAATTTCAATTGGCAGATCCCCAATCGAATCTCTCGGTTACAAAATCGACCGGCACAGATGGTTTCTTGAATTCGTGCCTTGCCAATGACAGATAACGGAAATGCATGTTGATTACTCATTATATATTCTTATACTAATCGGTTAGCGAAATAAATTCTAAGCAAAACCAGGATGTTCAATTACGGATTATAGAAGGCTCGGAAGGTATTTCTGAGTTCGATGAGCATTGGGACGATCTGTTTGCTCGTGCCGTTGATGCACCGCCATTTCTCTCACGCCCCTGGATAAGCACTTATATCGAGGAAGGAAGAATAAAGGGGACTCCGCTGTTTATTCTTGCATGGTTCGGAACCAAGCTTGTGGCGTTGTTTCCTTTGGAAGTTCGCAAATGTCTGAACACAAAAATCGCTATGCCAATAAGTACACTTCAAGGTTATTATTTAGGACTATTGCTCGATCCGAACTATCGATTGGTTATTGAGTATATGGCGGATATAATCACATCCAGGAAAGTTTTTGATGTATATTATAGTGCGGATCTCTCCTCAGAGGACCTGGCAACTAATGGTTTTTTGGATGGATTGGTTCAAAAGGGATATTCCCGCCGACAGGTATTTCGAAATCCCTGCTTTTATTTTCAACTCGGCTGCTCTTTTGATGAGTACTTTCAGAAAAAGGCGTCTTCAAAATCGCGACAGAATTTACGCCGGAGAGAAAGGCGTCTTTTTGAAAGTAGTGATGTGAAAGTTGAGCACTATGTCGGCAAAGAAGTGACCCCGGAAGTTCTTCTTCGTATTGCGGCGATAGAGCAACAAAGCTGGTTAAAGAGACGTGGCGCGGCTGTATTGCAGAAGCCTTTTTATCAAAAGCTTTTGTTGAAAATAGCTCAAGCCGGCATTGGTCATGTATGGTTGATGACCATCAATGGAGATGATGCAGCTTTCGAGTATGTCTTTATTAGCCATAAAAGACTTCAATTTGGCTGGAGAGCTTTCAATTTGAAATACACATCATCGGTGTCAATCGGACAAATTCTCATGATGCATACAATACGCGATGCATGCAGCAACGGCATCTTGTCAATGGACATCGGGCACGGGGAGGCTGATTACAAAAGATTCTGGGCTGAGGGCGACTACAAAGTTAACAGGGTGGTGGCGGGTCGTGGTCTCAGGGGACGTTTGATAGCCACATATTATTATATTGTGTGGCGGCTGGCGGAAAATGAGCGGTTTCGCTCGTCTTATCGCCAAATAAAAAGGATATTTCGTGGTTTCAAGGAAAAAACGGCGAATCTTTAGAACAGAGATTCTCGATTAATGGCACGTTCTTGACGCAAGTGTTCGGCTTTTTTGTTGTTTTTTGCGGTACGGCATGTTGAACCTTCCGTGATATTGTTGAAAATGAGATGAAATTGTGGCATTATGAGATTTGAATCTTGCGGGAGTGTTTCAGTAAAGTGTATATGGGAAATATAACTTTAGAGGCAGATTGATAATGTGGCCACGACTTGGTCCAATTCCGACGTTTTGCGTCTTTTACGGCATGGGTATTCTAAGCCACTTTCTCATTAGTTATTTGCTTTCGAGACGCATGGGGCTTCGGCATCTGATCTGGATCGCTGTCAGTGTTTGCTATACCGTGGGTATGGTCGTCGGAGCCAAGGTGCTGTACGACATTCAATACACACAATTTGACCTCTGGGCACTTTTCTCCATTAACCATTACCTGAAGGGCGGGATATGGGGCGGGCTATTGGCTTATCTTTGCTTGTCTGTGCCACTGGTGTTGGTGTTGTCCAAGAACAGACGGGCGGCGCTTGATCTGATTGCACTATCAATTCCGATCCCCTGGATTTTCGCCAAAATGGGATGCTTATTTAACGGTTGTTGCTACGGCCGAGCGTGTTCTTTGCCTTGGGCGATTACGTTCCCTGAAGGGCCCAGAGGCACTCCAGCAGGCATCCCACTACACCCAACACAGATTTACGAAATACTGGTCGTCCTGGGCATTCTTGGTGTCTTCAAAATCTTGAAGCGTGAGCGGTGGCAAGGAACGATGCTGCTATGGTTTCTGATTCTCTACGGTCTTGGCCGAGCGTTAATAGATCTGTGGCGTGGCGATACGGATCACCAAGCGTACGCTGGACAGCTTACTTTATCACAGTTGATCTGCTTGGCTGCAGCCGGTGTTTCAATCCTCGTGCTGTACTTCTGGCGCCGCCGTCCCCGGCCCGTCCAGCCGCGTAAGGGCTGTTGAAGAAATTCGCAATGAGATTGTTTTTTGCTGGCAAATCTGGCGCATGGTACTTTCCTCTATAGGCAAAGTGGTGGGATAATGAACTCTCAGCAGGACCAACAAATTAATTTGCAGATTGTAAAAGGCGCAAAAGGTATTTCCGAGTTTGCCGAAGATTGGGACGACCTATTTGCTCGTGCCGTGGATGCACCGCCATATCTGTCACGACCATGGGTGAACGTATTTATCAATGAGGGACAACTGTCGGGAATTCCATTGTTTGTACTTGCGTGGAGCGGTGGTAAACTTGTAGGATTTATCCCCCTTGCACTTTGCAAGTTTATGACGGTTAAGGTGGCCCGACCTATAAGCACGGGAAAAGCTTCTTATCTTGGACTATTGCTTGATGCGGACTATCCTTCTGTGGTTGAATGTATTGCCGATCTAATTACGTCCCAAAAGCTTTTTGACCTATATTGTAGCGCAGAGCTATCTTCAGAGGATGCAGTAACTAATGATTTGCTGAATAAACTATCACAAAGAGGATATTCTTGCCGAAAAGTACCGCGTGTTCTCTGCCACTATGTTCAGCTTGGTTGCTCTTTTGAAGACTACTTGAAAAATAACAAATCACGGCAGTCGCGACAGAAACTGCTTAGGAAAGAACGCAAACTTTACAAGGAAAGAGATGTAAAAGTGGAATGTTACTCTGGTAGTGAGATAACCCGAGAACTTATCAGGCGTGAAGCACTAATCCAGCAGGAAAGCTGGCAGAAGAGGCGTGGTGCTGCTGTATTGGTTAAACCATTTTATGAAAAACTCTCATTGAAAATGGCTGAAGCTGGTTTCGGGCGCATTTGGTTATTAACGATAAACGGTGAAGATATAGCATTCACGTACGCTTTGTCGGCACATAAAAGACACTATTATGAATGGACGGCATTCAAGTTAAAATATGCGACGTCACTTTCTGTTGGTGTGGTTTTAATAATGACAACCATTCGTAAAATATGTGAGGAAGGTGCGTTATCGTGTAACTTTGGCCATGGGGACAGTGAATGGAAGCGACGTTGGGCTAATAAATGTTATGAAGTTGACCGGGTAGTGGTAGGTCGCGGTTTTGGAGGGCGTTTGTTAGCCGTATGCTATTTTATTATTTGGCGATGTTCTAAAGTAAAATGCTTGCATTCACTGTATCGTCGTATGAAAAGTATATTGTCTCGCTCCAATTAGAGAGTACCGATTCCTTGAGGCGTTATTATCAGTTATCGGGTTGGTCGAAGCTCGATTTGCAAGCGTAAAGATTACTGTTGAAACGTAGCTTTGCAAGTTCTCTTTTTGTAAAACTTGTCGGGAAAATTACAGATATTAAATTTGCAGGCTAAAATACGAACAGAAACAGTTGGACAATTTGAAGGAGCCATTAAGTGTCAAGTGATAAGAAGATGTGCCATGGTCAATTTGGCGGTTTAATGGGATGTTCACAAGCTGAACATCTAAACCTCGTACGTAAGTTCCTGTGGCACGTTAAGACAAACGGGCTGCGCCGTGCGTTTGGACTTACGGTGTCTAAAGCCAGGAGAGTTTTCAACATGAAGGGAAAAAACAAATCAAGTGTAATAGGGCAAAAAGAGCCGTCCACATACGATGAAGTCTTGAACCTTGAACCGGGTGAACTGGTTGAAGTGAAATCTGAGGAAGAGATTTTGGTAACTCTTAACCAGAAGGGAGCGAACAAAGGATTATACTGGATGCCCGTGATGCGGAAATTCTGTGGCAGGAGGTTCAAAGTCTTCAAAAGGCTCGAACGAATACTGCTTGAAAGTACCGGAGAATATAGAAAAGTCAAGAATACAGTATTACTTGAAGGGGTCATGTGTGACGGCCAAGGTTTCTATGGCTGTGACAGATCGTGCTTCCACTTTTGGCGAGAAGCGTGGCTCAGGAGAGTAGAAGAGTAGCAATCTCGATTCATCGCAAATGTTCGGTTTCCTGTTTATCCGTC
The DNA here is from genome assembly GCA_964608395.1 of uncultured Pirellulales bacterium. Lineage (GTDB taxonomy): Bacteria > Planctomycetota > Phycisphaerae > Sedimentisphaerales > Anaerobacaceae > JAFGPJ01. The sequence continues at coordinate 1,608 of CAZSOR010000057.1, read as the reverse complement.
AGGATAGGTGCAAGCAGCCATTGGTTCAAACTGGCTTTTCGCCTTCCTAAGGTGTTGACTAACTGGTTAGGCTCGTTTCACCCCAGCATGAGAACGATACTACGCCGTTTCAAACAAAAGATGGCAAATCTTTAGACGGAGATTCTCAATTGATTATAAGAGAAGGATATAAGGTCCCGTCTTCCGACCAATGGAAGGTAGTCGTTGCAAGAGACGTCGAAGAGGTCGAAGGTATTCGTGAGATATGGGTGCAAATGCAACGTGGCGAATCAATGCCGGCACTTAATTCAGATATAGATCATTATCTTTCCGTTGTGGAGTCGCTGGAAGAAGCAGTTCAACCGTATGTAATTGTCCTCTATTATGACGGCAATCCGAAAGCAATGGTGATAGGACGTATTGAAAGGCAACGAATCACATGCCGGGTGGGATACACGACGATACTCAAGCCATCACTGCGTTGCTTGAGCGTTGTATATGGAGGAATCCTCGGACATCCTTCAGACCAGATAAGTTCCAGGTTGGTTCAGGAGTTGGTCGATACTCTAAAGCGAGGAAATGTGGATGTTGTTTTTTTGAATCATTTGCGTATTGATTCACATATGCACCGTTTGTCCAGGACAATGACCCGCTTTTTATGCCGGGATCATTTCCCTGTAGTAGAAGATCATTGGCAGACACATGTGCCTGAGAGTATAGAGGATTTTTATGAAACGATACCCAGCAAGCACAAGCGAGAGTGGCGGCGATGTGAGAGGAAATTAGCCGAGGAATGTAATGGTTCAGTCAAAGTTGTGTGCTATCGTGACGAAAAAGATATCGATTACGTAATGGAAACTTCTTGCAAAATTTCGAGCCTAACATATAAACACACCTTGAATGTTGGGATTGTTGATGATGCACTCACTCGAGCACTGTTGAAGCAGGCAGCAAGAGATGGTTGCCTACGTGCCTATTTTTTATATGTCAACGATGTTCCATGTGCTTTCGAGTTTGGTGTTTGTTGTGGCGACGTGTTTTTTCCTGAGTATATGGGTTATGACCCGAAGTGGACATCTTTTGGGCCGGGGGCATTACTTTGGGTGAAAGTCATCGAAGACCTTTGCACAGATTCTTCGATAAGTACTCTGGACTACGGTTTCGGCAATGCCGCATATAAGGAGAGATTTGGTACTGAATGCTGGCCGGAGTCGTCGGTTTACATCTTCGCGCCGCGATTTTACCCGATATTTGTCAATACATTGCGAAGTTCTGTGAGGAGTTTAAATACAGCTCTGCAGTATGTCGTGCAAAAGATAGGTTCTGTGGGCTGGATCAAACGACGATGGCGCCATTTGTTACAAGCGAAGAATCCGGACAGCAAGTATGGAGTGGGAAGGTGATACGGAATTGTATTTGCATAGGTTGGTCCGGTTATCCTCTTGGTCGTCTTTTTTATATGAGTGTGCCTGTAATCCACGGAAGGCTCGCGAGACTGATGCTTGAAATGTAAAGCAATTCGATCAGACAAATAGCAAAGCATGGAAATGAGCTTGGGAAATAACCAGAGATTCTAACATGCAGTATAGTGGTGATTGCGAAATATTTGCTGCGACAAACTTCGATGAA
>CAZSOR010000056.1:0-18582 GCA_964608395.1 uncultured Pirellulales bacterium | reverse complement strand
CAGTGTAGTGGTTTTTGTCATTCTTCAGGTACCTCTAAAAATGCCCATAATACGGGAGCTTAGAAGGACAGCAGCAACTGCCAGATGTACATATTGCCCAGAGCGTCAATGTCTTCCCAGATTTTTTGAACCATGGCCGGGTCGCCCGTGATTTCGGGCAGGTCCTTGACACGCTGCTCCCACGGAAAACAAACGCCCGGTTTGATCTTCGGACTCTTCCGGCCGGCCATACCCGTGACTTTTTTACGCGACTCCACCGATGACGGCAGCTCGCAGGGCGGCATATCGCTCGGCGGCTCGTAACTGCCGGCCGAGTAAACGCCGTGCTCGCGGCAGACCTGCGTCATCACCTTCATGTTTTCAATGTCGGCGTCGTTCTGAATAATCGCGCCGGCATCCATTATATAGCCGCCGTCTTTGGCCACTTCCTTTATGACCCGCAGACAGAACTCTCGCACTTCCTCCGGCTTGCCGTAGCTCAACATAAAGTTCGGGATGCCACCGCTGATAGCGAACTTATCGTGAAGCGAGCGATGAACGTCGAAGATATCGTCCTGGTCGCAGTGGAAAACAATGCTGCGGTCCGGCAGCTCGCGGAATGTCTCGAAATGATATTTCCACTTGCCCTCGGCATAGAAGAGCGTCTGGTGGCCGTTCTTCCAGAACTCCTCGATGCAGGGCTTGAGCGTGGGCCAGTTGTGGGATGCGAATTGTTTCGGATTGAAGAACGGCACGCAGCCGCGGTGCATCCAGAAGCCGATAGGTACCTGATTGCCCGGGTCGGCGGTGGTCAGGCCTACGTTAACCAAATGCGGTATGAGCGCCTCACATGCCTTGAGCACCTTTTTGGGCTGAGTTTCCATATCACTGACTAAGCCCAGGTAGCCCCGCAGCTTGTCGGCGAGGATATCGAACGGCGCCTTAAAAATACCGGCGATTGCCGAACCCGTGCCGCACTCGGATCGCAGGCGTCCGATCTGCGGGCCGAAAGCGTAAAAATATTGCAGCATTGCCATGCCGCTCTTAACCATCGCCAGGTTGTTGCGATAGGTCGAGGCCTCGCCGATCTTGCTCACTTCGGTCGAGACGCGGGGCAGCCACGTGTTATAGAGAAAGCCGGTTGGATCGTCGATTAGGGCATCGTATTCGTCCGCTTTCATGAAGGCTTTTTCCTCGGGCGGCTCGATGTAATTGAAACCTACCGTGTGCGGGATGCCGATACCCGGGATGCCGTAGTAGCGAAGCCCCGCCGCCTGTGCAAGGCCCGTCCAGACATAAACCATGTTTGCAACGACAGCGTCCCAATCGAAGTCCTTCGCGCACTTAACCGCCGCTTCGAAAGCCATGTTGTAATCGTGGGCGACATCCTGGCAGGTATAGCCGGCGTATTTCGCCGTAAACTCGGCGACAAACGGCCGAATCGGAACCATGTCCGGCTTCTCGTTCCGCATAGCAGTGATGTAACGCTTCGTTCGTTCGTTGTACAATTGTTCCATATCCTGGGCCATTTTGCTTCGCTCCTTTTTGGCATTAGTTTGGATTTTCAAATGTCTATTTTATACCCGCCGTTTCCGTGAAAGTCAAGCGGACAACGGCTTTGGTACACGTATAAGACAATACAAAAATACCCCAACTTATCAAAAACATCAAGCAATAAGATAAGGACGAAGCCACAATGTAAGATATGTTTTTTTCCTGTTGTTTTGCCCACCGCAGCATGTTATGATCTTCGCTGTAAGTGAAGAAAACTGGATTTGGCGAGTGACCGGGACCAATGATGCCGCCGTTACTATGATTTTCAAGAACCGGGAATACAAATATATTGACTGGAGGCCCATGTAATGACATATCAGGCTGAAACGAGGAACATGGCTCTTTTCTGCGACTTCGAGAACGTCGCTTTGGGTGTTCGCGACGCAAAATACGCCCAATTCGACATTGGCAAGGTGATCGAGCGACTCCTGCTCAAGGGCAATATCGTAGTCAAGAAGGCTTACTGCGACTGGGCCCGCTACGAAACATTCAAATCGGCGATGCACGAAGCGTCATTTGAGTTGATCGAGATCCCGCACGTGCGCCAGTCGGGCAAGAACTCCGCCGATATTCGCATGGTTGTCGATGCGCTCGACCTTTGTTACACGAAAGAGCACGTGGACACCTTCGTCATCATCAGTGGCGATTCCGATTTCTCCCCGCTCGTCAGCAAGCTGCGGGAGAACAACAAAATCGTAATCGGTGTCGGCGTCAAGAATTCGGCCTCGGATTTGTTGATTGCAAACTGCGATGAGTTTATCTATTACGATGACCTCGTTCGCCGTCAGCCGCCCCGCAGGAAAGCCGCCAGGGAGACAGCCCGCAAGCCGGCAAAGAACCATGTCGCTAAAACCGTCAAGCCGCCGCCCGGAGATAAGAAACAGGAGGCATGGGATCTGATTGTCGAGACCTACGAGGCCCTGGTTGAGGAACGAGGTGAGGGGGAGAAAATTTGGGGTTCCATGATCAAGCAGACCCTGAAGCGCCGCAAACCCGGCTTCAGCGAATCCTACTACGGCTTCCGGTCTTTCGGCCAGATGCTGGAGGAGGCCGGAGCACACGGGATCCTCGAACTGGAACGCGAAGAAAAATCCGGTGGCTTCATCATCAAGAGTTGCCACGCCCCGTAACGGTCATTGGGCCGATGGACGATCAGCCCGTTAAATGCCGCCGAGGCAGCATCACGCCGATTGACATGGGCCGAACCATGTGTAGGATGGGCAGGTTCTCCTGCCCATGCGGTTCCCTTGGAAGATGGATACGATTTTTTTCTATTGCTTTGCCCGCCGTGCCACGCTATAATTTTCGTATTAAGCGACGCAAACTCCGATGTGGCGAGTGACTGAGACTGTTGGACGGATTTACAGGAAGATACGGTAATTCCTCTTGTAAGAGGCACCAGCCTTTTATCTCTTTGCTATGCGGATTATTCTATCATTGTTGGGCCTTGCATTATGAATATCATTCACGGCAATAACACAATCGCAAGAACCGTCAGGCTTGCGTTCTTCGCTCTGCCCATCGTATATGTGGCCGAGATATTGAGTACAACCATTCACGAGGTTGTAGGTCACGGCCTAACGGCTGTTCTTCTCGGCGGCCAGTTCTCCGGTTTCATCGTCAAATGGGACACGATGGGATGGGCGTTCGCCGATCTGCCGATTGAAGCACCTGTAACACATCATATTCTCTTTTTGGCTTCCGGCATCATCGCGGCAACTATATGCGGTGCGATACTCTGGGGACTTGTATTTTTGTTCCGCAGGAGGCCTGACATTCAACTGGTGCTGCTCGTTGGCGCGTTCATTTTTCTGATCGAAGGCATAGACTACATCGTATGGAATTCTTATCATCCTGTCCCTACGGGAGATGTTGGCAAAATCATCTTGTTCTCCCAGGTCCTGGAATTTCCCGGTTCCGCGGTTCTCCGGTGGATCCTCCTTATTACCGGTGCACTGCTCTTTGCAGGTACGGTGTTTTATTTCTGCACGTCGATATTCGTGAGGATAGAAGCCCTGATTCTAAGCGGAGGCCAATTCACGGGCAAATCAAGACTCCTGGCCCTGTTCGTATTTCTCGCTCTGCCCGGAGCGTATGAGTTTCTCTCGTTCGACTGGAATCAAATAGCTCCCGGCATCGGTCGCCTGCCAAGTGTAGCGGGCGCCCTTAGCATTATTGCAGTGGCGGCAGTGCTTTTCTGGTATCGACCCAGGTTGAAGATTGGGAGCACTGTACCACCGATTACATGGCGCCACATTGCTATATCAGGGACATGCCTGCTTGTGACGGTTGCAGCATTGGCCCTGTGGCTGAATGAAGGCGTAATATGGCAAGTGACCGAAAGGCATAAGGCTCCAAGGATAGGCGGTCCTGTAGCCATAAGTGATTCCGGAGACTTGCTGGTATGCGGTATTGAGAAAGACGGTGTCCGGCGACGATACATCATTCCACTAACACATGATGATTTTGAACCAATTGTCTTGGAATTCCCCGGTTCCGACAAAAGTCTGGGAGTTGCATGGAGACCGTCAGTTGAGCACGATGAATTGTTGTTCATCGCCGCTGCGGAAGAAAAACAAATCAAACGATTCCGAATATCCGGCGATGATATTTCGGAGATATCCTCTTATCCGGTAAACCCAAACCTTTTAGTAGGGAATCCTGTCTGGAATCCAAGCGGGAGTATTCTTGCACTGAGAGTCGGTCAGCTCCTGGATGAGACGTATGGCGGATCCTATCTTGGATTTTCAAAAGACAATGGCAAAACCATCCACATTTCACATGTTCCGGCAACCGTTTACCGATTGTGGGTGGACGACCATCGTCTATATGCTAGATACAGCGAAAATGGTAACAAGGTGTTGTCAGAAATCCGATTGGATGCCGAAAACATGACATGCGAGATAAAAGACGTACTACGGGCGGAAGATATCTGTTTGGCGAGAGGCAGTTCAGATGGTTCTGTTGTCTATGCCTCAGGCAGCAAGATATTCCGCAATAACACACTGCTATGTCAATTGCCGGAAGATATAACAGGTTTACTCACTGACGATGGCTTTGTTGTATGCCTTTCAGATGGCGGACAAAGAATATACGTACTCAACCGAGAAGGACAGATCATTGACACAATCCAAATCCCTGAGAGATCATCTCTTCTTTTGGATATGTCGGCGGAACATGAGTGTCTCTACCTATGGGCAAGAGACCGAAGCCTAATATATCGCTATAATTTCGTCGAGAAGAGTGAAAGTACGATTTTCGAAGCTGTGGACACTATACGAAAGGAAGATTAATCGCATCTTCATTCGGCTTCTTCTCTATATAGCTAATCATCAATCCAATTCACCTTCTCGTATTTCAAGGATTTGGGTTGGCTGACCTGACGAGTGCTCGAGTTTTACCTTTATAGTACCGGTTGTTTTCAGGCCACCGGCCTCAAGTGTTGCCGTGTCGTCCACGGGCAGCAGGGCGGTAAGCTTTTTGCCGGATTGGCTGACATTCAGGACGTAGCCGCCGGGGACGGGACGAAGTGTGGCTCCGACGTCAGGTTTATCTTGCTGCCTATGCGGGCGGTAGAGTGTTACGAATTCCATGTGTTTTTGTTTCTCCGGCGTCGTAGCCGTCAGGTGCCACTCGCGCAACTTAATCCGCGGCCGGGGATTCGGATCATACTGGTCAGTCTGCTCGAAGGCCAGACCGGCCGGAGTCAGAAAGTCGATATCACAAACTACATCATCGTTTCGAACCTGAATTTGACGCTGGCCTTTGATATTGATTTTGTTGACAGCGTGTAGCCAGTATTCGTAGGTTGAAGGCTCTTTGGCCTCCAGGCGGTCAAAAACTATAACTAATTCAGGTTTAACGAAGATAATGGCACGAGTGAATCGTTCGAGCGGAGTCTCGTAAGCATCTGCTGCCTCACCTATGACAATATCCACTTCGGGTGTGGTTTTGAAGGCGATGATTTCGCCCTGGGCTTTGGAGGTTCGTCTGCTCTGGCCTTTGCCATTTACGGTAATGTTATTGACCGAGCGCGTGCTCCACATCCAAACGGTGTGATGCTTGCTGCCGTAGCTGTCCCTGCGGCCGGTGCGGATCAGCAGGCGCTTGCCGTAGGCCCACAGCAGGAATGAATTATTCGCCTCATATCCGTGGGATTGCGTGCCGAACGGGCTCGATTTGAAGACGACCTGGACGCTGTTGCTGGCGTCGGTCAGGCTTGTGTTAAGATAGGCCTGGCCGGTGCCGGCGAAAAGTCGCGAGTTCGGCAGGTCACTGGGCAGCGTCGCCTTAACCTTGGGCAATCCCCCGCGGATAAAGCCGATATAGCCGCCAGCGGGCTCGGGGCCGCCAAGCTGCTCGACGTACCATTGCCAGTGCCCGTTCTGATCTTGTGCGGCAAACGTGCTGACCAGCGGCACATTACTCTTTGCCGTGCGTCTTGCAGTTAAATCCCCTAAGCCGCCACCCACTTTGCCGGGCGGCATAAGGTACATCGGGTAGTAGCCGGCCTGCGAGTAGAACGGCTTGTCGAAGGCGTTAATACCCATAGCCTCGCGCATCACGTCGGCCCACCATGTGAAACGGTTCTGGTAGCTGGCCCAGTAGGATGAGCCCTCGTGCCAGCCGCCATCGTCATCGCTCCAGACCGGATACACGTTGAAGAACACGTTGGTTGCGAACCAGACCCAGTCCTCGGCGCCATCGACCTCGCCCAGAAAAGCGATACCGACCTCACCGAGGAAATGCCACGCCCGGTTGGCGTGACTACCATACGGGCGCCACAGATGTCGCGGGCAAAGGTGCTGGTACATCTCGTCGCCGCGTACTTTCATTACCTTTCGGCAGAGTTCTTTTTCTTGTTCGTTGAGCAGGTCGTTCACGAATGTGTATGTGCGGGAGAAATAGTAATTGTAGGGCATGCCGGCCTCATCGTTGTAGCGGTAACCCGTGCTGCCTTTGGGGTCCCACTTGGCGCATTCGAGAAGGATTCGTTTGGCCTCAATGCCGTACTTCTCCGGTCCGCCGAGCAGCCGGGTGAACGCGAGAGTAGCGGCACTGTTTAATGCCCGGATGGTATAGGTCCGGTTGCCCCACCATATTTTACGCCAGGGATCGCTGTTGCGAATGGTACCCTCCGGATACTTCGGCGGCTCGGCGGTAGCAGGGGGGCGGGTCATGATTCTATCGCATTCTCTTACAAGCCGGTCATACTGCGGTTTCATCTTGCCCTGCGCCAGCTCTCGCAGCCGGCCGAGGTTCTCCGGACGCATGAACAATCGCGGATGACTTTTCGGGATGCGGGCGATAAGTTCTCGCCGGGCCGGCAGCGGCATCTCCGAAGCGTCAGCAGCAATCGTGAACGTTCGCGCATGGCTCAAGTTCGTATATGTACCGTTTTTATCCTTGCCGCGATAGCGCCATGTATATGTCCCCGGCTCGAACGTCCGGGGCGGGCAGTGCACGTTGAATTCCAGATCACCCAACCGGTATTCGATCTTTTTAAACTCAGCGTCATTAGAACACTCAATCTCCCACGTCAGGCCGGTCTGGGGCCGCCAGCTAAAGCTCGGCGGATTGACCTGCGAGACCGAACCGGCGGCAGGGCGGTAACCCCACTGGCCGGGCTCGGCAGGGCGCTGGTCCAGTTTCACTGTTTGCCCTTGGGCCGAAGCGGCTGCGAGCATCAGCAACACAAGCAGGATACCAGTCAAACTCTTGAAAAAATCATGTCTAAAGTTTTTTCTTTTCAATTTCATGTCGCAGCATCGCCTCATAAAGTGAAAGTTGTATATCGAGAATCTGATCGAAGTTCACCCGGCAGCTATCTTTGAGCCCGTGGGGACATTCGAAAGTAAACGGACTTGCACCGCTGATGTGGTACAGGGCACTTGTAAGATTGAACGGGCTGGGATTTTCGCCGCCTTCAGGTTTGACTTCGAAAAGCCCCCCATGAGGTAAATCACGTTCGGCGAGAATTCCATAGCACCTTTCGGCCAGCGAGCGAATATCCTGCTGGATTTCGACGGTGACATACGCCGGGCGTAAAACAGCCGGCTTGTTCTCATGGCTGTGAAGCGAGACGGCCAGATCGGGTCCTTCGGTGGCGGCCACCTTCAAAATAGCGGGCGCTTCGGGACCCATCGGATCGAAGAATTCATCATGCATGGGATTGATGCCCTTGTCGTTGAAATAGCAGCCTAAGAAACCGACATCGTCACCGGCCATCGGGTGCCGGCGTTTGCTCTGGGGCCAGCCGCAGAAAGTATCGTCGCTCCAGGTACCCTGGCCCCAAAACCGAAGGTCGTCACCTTCCATGCCGCAGAGACTTCGCGACTCGAAACGCGCAATTCCATCGGGATTGCCATCCGGTATGATCAGCAGCCGGCACTGCTCGCCGAGGGCACGAAGTTTCGCCTGCTGTTTTCCCCGGAGGTCTTCGCCGCTCTCCATGATGCTTATGAAGTTGACCAGGCCTGTCAGGGCTTCGACTTCGGCACCGTGCACGGGACCGACGAAAAGGATTACGGGTTTTTTTCTCGCTGCCTTGTTCATATACGCGGCAGGCTCCCTGCCCCCGATAGCGGAATTGAAGTTGGCTTTGTGCCCGAGTTTTTCTTTCCGGCCGAAAGTGACAAGATGCATCGGCCTGCCGCCGGGGGATATCGCTATTGTCTTAACATTGCCTTCAGTGAGTTTTTTGAAACGAGATGCCAGACCATCGACGTCACCAATCCAGAATTTGGGGATCCGGCGATCAGGAATTCTCTGCTTAGCCTGCTGATAAGTCATCGTATCGGCATCGGCGGCATTCGTTACGGCGGGATACAAAATCGAGAACACTACACCAAAAATAACTGCAAACACAATACCGTCAAAGCGAGTTGTCTTTTTTGTCATCGTTCCTCTTTCTATACAAGTGAGCCGGTCAGTTCTTTGATATTCGCTATATTATTACGAGCACAATATGCTTTTATGCCTTCGATTATTTTTGCCGCACAGTCGGGCTCGATGAAACTGGCCGTGCCGATACCGACCGCCGAAGCCCCGGCGAGGATAAATTTGATGGCATCCGAAGCGGTCCGGATTCCCCCCATTCCGAGAATCGGAATACCGCGTTCCTTGGCTACATCGTTATAGACCTTGTTAACCAGATAAACTGCGATAGGTTTAATCGCCGGGCCCGAGAGGCCGCCGGTACGGTTGCCTAAGACGGGCCTGCGTGTTTCAATGTCGATAACCATCGCCGTGAAGGTATTTATTAAGCTTAGCGCATCGGCGCCGGCATCAACCGCGGCGCGTGCCATGATGCTAATGTCAGTCACGGCCGGAGCCAGCTTGACCATCAGGACTTTATCGCCGGAGGCTTCTTTGATCGCCTTCGTAATTTCCGTGATTTGTGCAGGGTCGGTTCCGAAGCTAACGCCGCCGTGCTCGACGTTCGGACAGCTAATATTCAGCTCAAAGCCAGCGATGCCGTTTTCGGCAGCCAACCGCTCAACCACAGCCACATAATCGGCTATCGTTTCGCCCGCGACGTTCACAAAGACAGCGGGGGACATTTGTCGAATAACAGGCAATTTCTCTTCAATAAACTTGTCCAATCCGACATTCGCCCATCCTATCGCGTTGAGCATCCCGGAATCGGTCTCGACAATCCGCGGCGGGGCATTGCCCTTTCTGGGCTTCAGTGTGATACTCTTTGTAATAAATCCGCCGAGACAGTTAACATCCATGAAGTCACTCAGTTCGTCGGCATAACCGCAAGTCCCCGAAACCGTAAAAACGGGATTTTTCAGCTTCAGGCCCGTAAAATCAACCGAAATATCAACGTTCTCATTCATATCGCTCATTCTAAATATCGATAGGGCGGGACTTGCCCCACCTCTGTTCTAATTTTTCAATGCCGCACTTTATCATTTGATCATGGTCGAAGGCCAAATCTTCGGGCAACTTTTCTATATCGAACCATTTGGCTTTCGCAGCATCATCGCCGGGGCGGATTTTGTCCTGTCCCTCAGTTGCTATGCCGGTAAATGCGATTGAAATTTGTCTGCCTCGCGGGTCACGGCCGCACCTGCCGAAAGCACGCATCTGCTCAAGCTGCACTCCCGTTAGTCCGGTTTCCTCTTGTAGCTCCCTGGCCACGGCGTCCTCAAGCTCCTCATCGATCTCCACGAATCCGCCCGGCACGGCCCACTTGCCTTTGTACGGCTCCCTGCCCCGATTGATCAGAAGCACCTGCGTTTTGCCACCGGATAAGCTGAAGACCACCGCATCGACGGTAACCATCGGCCTGGGCCAGTCGTAAATATATTTTCCTTTTTCAGCCATAAGACACCTATACCATGCTCGCATTTTAATATGTAACTACGCTTTTTGCATTTCAATTCTTAATTTTCTTATGCCGATTGCTTCAAATCAGTCAATCGCTTACAATAATCCAATAAATATTCGCTTCTTGTGAAGCGAGAAATGAAAAACGATATGTTATGAACGAGTAATTAATGTCCGAGCGTTTCAAGAATATCCTGATAACAAAACCCAGTTCACTGGGCGATATCGTCCTGGCTTTGCCGGCGCTGAGGGCGCTGCGTATGAGTTTTCCCGAAGCGAAAATAAGCTGGCTCATCCGGCCGGAATTTGCACAGCTTATCGAAAATCATCCTCATCTGGACGAGATTATCACATTCGACCGCAAGCTCCTCGCCAGGGCCTGGTTCCATCCCAGCGCATTCGGCGCACTTATGTCACTTATCCGGAAGCTTCGCCGGAGCAAATTTGACATCGTGTTCGATTTTCAGGGTCTATTCAGGACGGCTTCTTTAGCCTGGCTTTCCGGCTGTAAAACACGCTTCGGAAAGGCAACCGCCCGGGAATTCGCCACTATCTTCTATACGCACAAAATTATCCACTACATCGAAAATATCCACGTAGTGGATTATTACATGAAGATTATTCAGACCGCCGGAGCCTCCGACTTCGGCGTCGAGTTTGTTTTTCCGCAGAATCCCGGCGCCGAAGATTCGGTCGGAAAGCTTTTGACAAGCTACGGCATTCAAGATAATTACGCAGTTCTCATATCAGGCTCGGTCCATCAGGACAAATGCTGGCCCCCGGAGCGTTTCGCCCAATTGGCCGACATGATTTCATCGCAGTACGGCTTGTCCATAGTCGCCACCGGCTCGGTTTCGGAAGCGAAAATTGTCGAAAAAGTGAAGGAAAACTCCAATGTCACGATAGTAAGCCTCGCCGGGCAAACATCTCTCAGCCAGCTCGTAGCCCTGCTCAAACGCGCCAAGCTGGTTGTAAGTAATGATACTGGCCCGGGACATATAGCCGCGGCTTTAGGCGTACCGCTCGTTATGATGTTCGGCCGAGCGAATCCGATCATGCTGGAACCTTACCGAAGAAAGGACTGCGTGATGGCAATCGAGCCGGACGGCAGGGGCATTAAAACCAACAACCTCGACCCAAAATACGACATTAAACGCATTACCGTCGAGCAGGTGTATCAGAAGGTACGCCAGCAGATGGATAATCGATAGTCACCGGCGGACAATATCCAGCCTTATTGAATTTCCCATTCGAGCACCGTCATCGAGTGCGGCGGCAGCATCATTTTGTAACCCGGACCAAAGTCGTTAAGCGTCTCCTGTGCGACTGCAACCTGCGGCGGGCCCGCCTCGAACTCGTTGCCGGCGGTTATCTTCTCGGCGCTCATACGCCATAGTGACGCTCTGTTTTGCGCCGGCCTGCCGGCAAAAGCTATTTCAACCGGGCGGGCGGTCGAAACATCCAGGCTCATCAAAATCAGTCCCCGCCTGCCGCCTTCGGCAAAACCATAGCTCCAGACGACCGGAATATCCCTGACGGTCTCGGCGTCAGCCTGATAGGCGAAGTAGCCGGTGGCGTCAAATGTCGGCTCGTTCTTCGAGTGAATCGTTTCGACCATGTCACCGCCGATGACTTTATTGGCCAGCATACAGGCCAGGAACGTAGGACGATAACGCTCATGACCTTTGCGCATATTCAGGGCCGTCCCCCACAGGTAAACGTCGCCGACGCCATGGGCGCGGTACTTGTGCTGAATCAGCGAGAACAAGCACTGTGTACGCAGCTTGTGCTCGCGCATCATAAGCAGCATATCGTTCGCAACGTTTATTCCGCCCGCGATGGAAGTCACGATTTTGTTGCGAGGCTCGGCCGGCGCGTCACCGTGTGTGGTATGATGATTGACTTCGTAAATCGAAAGTTCGACGCCGGCGGCCTTGGCGAGATCGTAATTCTGAAACATCGCCCCGCGCGAATCGAACGACCGCCAGATCGGTTTCGCGAAGACCCAGCGGAAAAGCTTCTCATCCGTATCAAGTATATCGAGGTCCTTGTTGTTGAGTTCTGAAACAAGGTACGGCGCCACGGAAAAACGGTCGGCATTGGGTGCGTTTTTGAGTATGCCGGCATTACGGCCCGACCAAGCGGCCTGGCCGGCGGTGTGAAAGAGCATGCCGGACTTGTAGTACGGCGAACTTTTGCCCGTTTCTATCAGTTCCCGCCAATAGTCAGGCCCGTTATATCCGCCGCACTGATACCACGCAGCATTGTTCCACGCCTCGTTGCCGAACTCGATATGGATATTGTCGAACACCTCGCTCCATGGATGCTCATGTCCCAGGCCAGCCCGTATTTTGCCGTAGCCAACCTCGGCCGATGCGCCGAGATACTCGATGAAATGAGCAAGCTCATCTTTGTGCAGCGTCCCCGGCAGGCAATACCAGGGTTCGGCGTCAAGATACTCACACAGTTCATACATCTCGTGCAGGCTGTACGGATCTGTCTGGTGACTTTCATAAGGCCCGTACGTGGCCGCCTGCCGATTTGTGTAGGAATACGAACGCAGCGGCGGGGCGATTGTATTGTCTATCGTACCGCCGCCCGTCTGCAGATACCGAATCGCACCGGGATTAAACTCCTTCAGCGCAGCTACCAGGTCGTCGCGAAAGACCGTCGGATTTTTATCGCCTTCCATCCATATCTCGATATCGTCTATTAGTACATCGCCACCGGTGACTTCGATTTTGAAAAACAGATTCTGCACTTCGCCGTCATCGCCCGGCTCCGGCACTCCGTCAACCGTGATGATTTCATCGAACTGCTTCCACCGGTTCTCGAGCTCGACTGTCTTCTTATCTCCCCACCGCTCGGGGCTCGGCATAATCACAAGCGAGGGCTCGCCGCTCTTTATCTTCGCCTGGAAACGAACATGCCAGCGTCCGTTCAACTCTCCGAACCTGTGGAAATGCGTGCTGAGATGATAGTGGGCCTTGCCTTGCGAGCCTTTCATATTCAGTGCCGCATGGCCGAACGAACCGGCCGGCACGTCGCCGATCACTATCTCATTTTGTTTGGACGTCCAGAATCCGTCCAGGCTGCGAAACTGGCCATCCTGAAGCCTGAATGCCTCGATAAGAAGCCCCCCGTTGGGCGGCCCCGGCGGAACTTCTTTATCGAACTGGATGTACATAAAATCTTCCGGCTTGCCCTGATGCATTTCCTTTTTGGTCGTGATGGCTTTAATCTTGCCGCGTGTGCCTTTTGCCGGGCCGGAAAGGATTTCATAATAACCGTGCTCGACCATCAAATCCCGCCACCATTGAGGCTGGCGGAACCAGGAAGTCGCCCCATGCTCGTCCTGGCTGGGGCCGAAATGACACTGCCGGTAGCTCGTGCCCTCGAAGTTCTGCTGCGAACGTTTTTTGACCAGCACCGCGCCCGAATAATACGTATCCCCGCCGAGATTGATTCCAAATCGAACTGTATCTTCGACCAGCACCTTATCGGTGAGTTCGATTCTCACGGCCTGCCCGGCCGGCATTGAGCTGCAGATAAAAACATAAATTGCCGCTGTGATTATCACATGTTTCAAAGCAAATCCTCCTATTGACGGTAAACCTTAATGTATCATACAACGATATTGAAACTTTTATTGTCGAACAGGTCTACCAAAAAATGTGAGCTGCTAAAAGCGCAGCGGGATTCCCCCCGGTTAAGCTTCTTAAAACATACGGCCCGGGCAAGAAGCTTATCTTTGGTGAGTGATTCACTGATTCCCGGGCCGCAGTTTCGTCAATTTGCCCCTTGTTCTAACAATTTCTCTGCAAGTGTATCGAAAGGGCCGTAAATGTCTTAGTCCAGCAAACCCATCAATACCAGTTGGGCTTTCTGGCGTACTGTTACCTGCTTTTGAAGTTTCTGCTTCTCTGTAGCCAGTTCCTTCCTGGCCTTTTCTCTGGCCGTACGAAGGACGGTGAGCTGCTTCTCGATATCTTCCGGCTTCGCCGATTCATTATCGAGCAAGGTTTGCAACTGCTGCGTGGCTTTGTCAAGTTCCGTCGGTTGGGCGCCTTGCCGGCCACCCATTGGAACACGCCGGCCACCGAACATTCCGCCCATACCGCCGCCGGAAACTTGCCGGTTGAGTTCCGAGACTTTCATGACGCCCGGTCCGATGGTCTTCCACTCCGCGTCGCTGGCTCGAACCTGACGCTGCATCCGCTGCTGCATCATCCTTTGCATCTGTTGCGGATCAAACTGCCGTCTGTCCATCTGCGGACGCTGGGAGTTCTGTGCGCCTCCTCTCTGACCACCTCTTTGTCCGCCTACCTGACCGCCTCTTTGGCCACCACCCTGGCCGCCTCCCTGTCCTCGCTGTGCCGGCTGTGAAAGCGTCTGGCCTACAATCAGTACGGCCAGAAGGCACGCAACCAGCCCAAAAACTACCCTTCGTCTAAACATATCTGGTCTCCTTGACTAAAAACGTTAATAAATATTGGTTCTTCAGCTCGTGATAAACAATATCACCGATGAGCAAGACGCAGTAAGCTCAATCTTTATTGCATAGATTTATAAATTTAACCGAGATTACCGCCAGCAAAAGGGATTGACCGGATCGTTTGTGGAGAGTCTGAAGGAGACGAGTTTTTTGACAAATCCTTTTGGTTTATGTAAATTGTAGGTATGAGCTTACAGGATTCCTTAAATACGATTATAGACCAGGCGGCCGATGAGGCGGTTCTTTGGGATGGAAATTATAAGATTCCGTGGGGCGATCCGGATTTCAGCCGGCGTATGCTGGCAGAGCATCTTTCTCAGGAGCATGACTTAGCCAGCCGTAAGCGTCAGATGATCCGGACGCAGGTGCAGTGGATTCATGAACATATATGCAATAACACTCCGGCAAAACTTCTTGATATCGGCTGTGGCCCGGGACTTTACATCGAGCAGTTTGCAGCGATGGATTACGACTGTTGCGGGATCGACTTTTCCCCGGCCTCGATCGAATACGCAAAAAGCCAACTGGGCGATAAGGCAAAGTTGATCCAGGGCGATATCCGCTCGGTCGACTTCGGCAGCGATTACGACCTCGCGATGATGGTCTTCGGCGAGTTCAATGTCTTTTCACCCGATGAGTGCAGGATGATTCTAAAGAAAATCTTCGAAGCGTTATCACCCGGCGGGAAATTGCTGCTCGAAGCTCACACATTCGAAGCAGTCGAGCGTATCGGCAGCACGCCGAATAGCTGGTACAAATCGGGCCCTGGCCTGCTGGGATTATTTTCGGATAATCCGCATATCTGCCTGATAGAAAATCAATGGCTCGACAAACAGCAAACGGCGCTGCAGCAATTTCATATCCTCGATGTCGCCGATGGAGATATAACATCCTATCGCAGCACCACGAAAGCGTGGACTAATGACCAATACAAACAATTACTGACGCAAGCAGGTTTTGCCAATGTAACTATCCACTCCAATTGGCCTGTCCATAGTCAGGATTTAATGCTCCTCGAAGCCGGTAAAGAATAATACTTAAATTGATAACACTTACACACTTTTGCCATGTCGAGCATAATCGAGACATCTGACCGCAAACGTATTCTTTCTTAATAGAAGCCAGATTCCTCTACTCGCGACGCTCGGTCGGAATAACACAGTGACATGCTGTGTCCAAACAAAATGAGTTAGTCACAACCGGTAGGATGGGCAAATTGTTTGCCTATGCTGACCTTCTGAAATTCATAAAAATGATTGCAGATACGAACAACTTAAAGAAAAATCTGGTATAATTAAATAATAACGATCGGAAAAAGTAGTACTAAAATTCGTAGTTTGGAAATGTCTGTAACTAATCGATTGATGAGATACGTATGCTTCAGACCCTGAGAAAGATAAACTATAAATTCGATGTAATTATTATAATGACAATCCTTGCTGTCTCGATTATTGGAATTGTTCATCTGGATATGATATTTTACAAAGCTGGGCTCGTAAATGAACAGGTATTCATGGCGTTCTTCGGCATTTTATTTTTCGTTTCACTTTATGAGATGTCGAAGATTGCTATCGTAATTTTTGCTGTAATTAGAATTTTCTTTCAACTCAAGCCGGATGAAAGGAACAAAAGATATGCAATTACCGCATTAGTGTCTTTTCTGATTTTCATCGGATCCTGGGTATTCTTCTTTACTCTCCATCAGCCTGGAGCGGTTCATTATTTGAGAGGATATGGAAAATGGGTCACTAAAAATATAGATATCGATTCTATTCAAACCTGGATCTTGTCGCAAGAGGCTGATAAATATTCATATAACACATATGACCGAGCCAGTATTCCTTCTGACCTTCCTGATTTCATTAGAAATGTTAATCCGGAATGGATTTATATTCATAAAAACGAAACCGGAAGATGTATTAAACTCACATGGCGATATGGAATCAGTGAATATAAAGGAATTTTAGTAGGTTCGCCTGAAATGGAAACAAAAGAGGAAGTGTTGATTAAACGATCCAATTATGATTTTGAATATAGACTTTCAATTAAACCGGGAGTATATGTCGTCGATGGACGTTAATTCAATCCAAAGTCTATCACTCCATACAAACGTGCTGAGCATATATTTACTAAAGCATCCTATAGGTAAAGTACCAAAGGTAGACTCTAAAGTAGATTTCCCTTCGGTGCTCTGCGCTTCGCTACGTGTCTCCACTGCGCGTCCCGAAGGGACGCTTCGGTCGAAATGACAATGTGTTAACGGGCAACAACTTCGATACAGCGTTCGCACAGGTCAGGATGCTCTGTGCTGGTTCCTACGGTGGGCCAGTAGTTCCAGCAACGCTGGCATTTTTGGTGGTTGCTATCCCCCATTTTATACTTTATTTATTTTGTTCGTCCGAGCGATAAAGAATGACGTACTTTTTTTTGATATTTTCCTGCATGTTGACTGGCAGGCGGTTAAAATCAAGAAGCTGCACTTTAAAGGGTATGTTACTTTCAATAAATACCTCATTGAGCTTCGGTAATTGTTTTCGGGCGGTTTGCTTATCGCAAAGAACCGCAAGGTCAAGATCGGACGATGTACGATTAGAACCTTTAACACGTGAGCCGAACGCCCATACAGTCGCATCGGGTATATATAGTTTTAGCTGCTCTAAAATATATCTCAAATGACGAACGGGAACTGTTATCTGTTCGACTAATTGTTGTAAATCAGCAGGATTCACCTGTCATCCCCCGATAGAGAATAACCACATCTTCATAGAAACCTTCTGCGATATCCAGCACTACTTCGGCTTTGTCGCCGGAATAGTCGTGTGACGTATCCTGCCGGAATCGCAGATAATTAAACCAAATCTCGGGATTGCTAATCAAATTCCTTTGTGCCGCCAGACGGATAATCGACTTGGGACTGCCCGTTGCCGCCTCTGCAAAACCCTCCTCTTCAAGATGTTTTTTGCAGATCTTCCAGGCTACTACAAGAGTATATTCAAACCGCTTGATTAGCGAATCCTGCACTGCCTCCTGCTCCAAGGGCGGCCGGCCGGCATTATTTCGATACGCATCCAGCATCTCACCAAATCGCTGTATTGCAGTCTTGAATTGAGTATAATCCATAACAGATACCTTTATTATTATTTTAAACTTTCCAGCACATCGGCACACCGCAGGCAGATGTCGGGATGTTGAGAATTGCTGCCGACGCTCGGCCAGTAGTTCCAGCAGCGCTGGCATTTTTCGTAGGAGCTTTTTTGTGCCGAGATTACTGTTTCGCCTACGGCCTTCTGCAGCTTTACCTCGCTGACGATGCACAGGGCGGCGAATTGTTCGAGCCCGAAGGCGTTTAGTGCCGCGGTGTCTTCTTCGTCGCAATTGATCGTGACGCAGGCCTCCTGATTGCTGGCAATCTTTTTCTCCTGCCTGAGACCTTCCAATACTCGCAGGACCTCATCCCGTAAGCCCATTAGCTTTTCCCATCGCGGCTCATCATTCTTATAATCGATCGAATCATCGACCTTCGGCATAAGTGCCAGATGCACCGATTCGGCATCGTCAGACTTGGACTGCATTATCGCCCAGGCCTCTTCGGCGGTGTGCACCAGGATCGGAGCCAGCATACGCACGAGGGCGTCCATGATTTTGGACATGGCGGTCTGGGCACTTCGGCGGGATGGGCTGTCGGCGGCGTCACAATACATGCGGTCCTTGAGAACGTCCATATAGATACTGCTCATCTCGACCGTACAGAAATTATAGATCAGCGAATAGACCCTGTGGAAGATGAAACTTTCGTACGCCTCGGTGACATTGGCGATGAGTTTCTGCAACTGCTGCATCGCCCACTTGTCGATCTCGAACATTTTATCGTAATCTACGCTCATCTTGCCCGGCTCGAAATCGTTGATATTGCCGAGCAGGTATCGCAGCGTATTTCTGATCTTCCTGTAGGCGTCCTGCGTCCTGCCGATTATCTCATCGTTGCAGCGGATATCTTCCTGATAATTGACGCTGGAGACCCACAGCCGCAGAATATCGGAGCCGTACCTGGCCACCTCTTCCTGGGCGTTGACGTAATTACCGAGCGACTTCGACTCCTTCATTCCCTTCTCATCGACCGTAAAGCCGTGCGTAAGGACGCTTTTGAAGGGCGGCTTGCCCATTGCTCCCAGTGCCGGCAGCAGCGACAGTTGGAACCAGCCGCGATGCTGGTCCGA
>CAZSOR010000055.1:17515-18739 GCA_964608395.1 uncultured Pirellulales bacterium | reverse complement strand
CTCCTTAGTTTTGGGCTTTCTGCGCCGGAAGCGAAGCACCTTCCGTGGAAGCTGAACCGGCAAACTCAGCGAACACAAAGCCACGATTGACGTCCTTAAAGACTGGTTTCGGGAGCAGTGGGCTATATTCCTCATATCGTTCGGTTTTGAGGATCAGAATGATAGATCCTTTGCCTGAACTTTTCGTGACCAACTCTTTGAACCGGTCGACATCAAGCAATCGCTGCTTCGAGTCGTCATATTCCAGTCCGTACGTAAGTTCACCGCTGGCGCGTAGCAGAAAAACGTCGCTGCGTTTGTAGCACCAGCAAATGGAAGATGTCAGATCGTTGTCAGAGACAAGCACTGTATCGGGATGGACTCTGTAGCGGTTATGTTGCAGGAATTCACCCGGTGCCTTTGCGTCTCTCAACTGGTTGGGCATTGAAAAGTGTCCACAGAACATCAAGACTGTGGGACCAATGGCAAAAAAGGCCAGCTTCTTTCGGAAATCCGCTGCCCTGGCGGCACAAAACAGAAGCAGGATATATGCCAGAAAACCGATAGCCATAAGCACTACTTTCATCGTTTCCTGCTGCTCATAAACTCTGAAGGAAGTAGGTATTGTCTGAGTCAAAATTAAAGCAATCATAATCGCTACCATTATCACCAGGAGAATCTTCACGGCAACCGTGAATGCCTTCTTCTTTCCCGCGTCAAAATACTGCAGTAGAGCCATACTCATGATAACGGCAAGAGGCGGAAAGCACGGCAGGATATAGGTAATGAGTTTGCCGCTTGAAGCGGAGAGTAACAGAAATGGCAGCAGAAGCCAGCATATGGCATACCGGAAAAGAGGATCTTTAAAACGCGTGCCTTTCAGGCCGGAGAGCGCAGCCGGCAACAGAAATGTCCAGGGAAATGCGCCCCCTAAAATACAGGGAATGAAAAACCAGAACGGTTCAGGGTGCTGTCCACCATCGCCGGACAAAAGCCGATGGATGTGTTCGGTCCAGAAAAAATAATACCAAAAGCCCTTCTCCCGGGCGTGGATCATCAGGCACCATGGCAGAGCTACCAGGATCGCCGTTACCAAAGGTATCCATAAAATCCTGAATATCTCTTTTGCCCGTCGCTGCCAGATCAGGAATGGTATTACGGCCACGGCGGGTATTGCAAAGGCAAGGAAACCTTTCGTGAGAAACGCAAGACCACAAGAGATACCTGAAAGCACAAGCAGGCATA
>CAZSOR010000055.1:10494-17415 GCA_964608395.1 uncultured Pirellulales bacterium | reverse complement strand
AACATGGCGATACCTATTGCATTGAGCCAGTATCCAAGCACAGGTTTCTCGAAATACCGCAGACCGTCGAGATGCGGGACGACCCAATCCCCTGTTTCCAGCATTTCTCTGGGTATTTCAGCATATCGGAATTCGTCGGGAATAACCATTGGGCGTACGCCAAGCGGAATAATATATAGCAAAACGAATAGTCCGACGCATGTTATTATCGCAATTTTGTATTTCATACCTTTTCCATAAGCAGGAACGATGCTAACGCAAAAAACAAACGACATATAAAATGATTATTCATCCCTTTATGATTACTCCAGAGTAAATACCACCGAGTCTCTGTGCCCAATTCTGCCATTGATACACAGTTTGATTTGTTTTTTCAAGTCATCCGGCAGATTATCAAAGCTTTGCTTCATTGTTATGAAATACGAGTTTGTCGTGCACTGAAGAAGTTCGTCCGGAGAATTGATAAATATGGGCGTGATCGGTTTATTATAATTTACCATAAATTTGATGTCATCGGTGTCAGGACCTACCTGGTAGAACACTATGTCCCCGGGCCGCTCCTTTTCCAGCAATTTAACTTGTTCCACAAATGGCCTGGCACTCTCCAGAATCTCGTTAACAGGCTGGGCTACACCTATATTAACTATAATAAACGCTGAGACTCCAATAGCTGCAGCAACCATATCCTGGTTGGGACGGCCTCTTAATCTCTTGTCTAAGGTCCTGGCGATTATAATCAAACCTATCAATAATACCAGAGCGAATAGAAAATGAGCGTTGACGGAAAGGCCGAAATATTTACCGAATAAAATAATACTTAAAGTTGCAACAGCCCCTATCAGAGGCAGAGAAGAACAAATGGACAGACAGATCTTCTTCGCCTCAAACAGAATTCTTTTTGGTGTCGTATCGATCAACATATAAGAGGCGGCCAGGGAAAGTGCCGGCACAATGGGCAGAATATATCGCGCCTTCTTGACTGACGGAATCGACATGCCTACGAGCACAATCAATATCCAGCAGGCCAGGCTGCCAAGCAAAATGTCATCGTCATTCTTCCTGCCCAGGATATCCTTGAAACGAGAAACGACGACAATAATTGCCAAAGGATAAGCCGGGGCATAAGAGGTAAAACCTTTGAGCCAATAATAGGTATAACCCGGACCTCTGTCATTCATACGACTCGTCATCTGAGCGCTGAGCACGCTTTGCACTAAGGATTCTCCGCCCTGGAGTTTTGCGGCGAGAAATAGACTGGCAAAGCCAAGGGCCAGCACGACAGCAGCGACCATACCCGCGAGTATGAATCGTTTATACTTTGCCAACCATAAATAATAGCTGCACACGACGGCGGCAGGGATGACCAGGCCTATAGGGCCGCGAAAGGCAAAACTGAGGAACCATATCGCTGGAAGCAAGGTCAGTCGTTTATCTCGACCATAGAAAGTGGCTGAATAAACGAGATAGAAGGACAGAACCGTTGCCAGGCTCGTATATTGATCCAGAGCAATGCTGCGGGACTCATTGAAGAACTTGGTTGTGAACAGGGCCAACAAAACAGCAGCGAGTCCCCACCGGCGGGATCGAATCGCCCCGATTCGATATGTGAGAACCAAAATTAGCGCCGATGTTACGGCTGTAGGCAGAATGGCTGAGAACGGCGTAACTTGCCCGAGAAGTTTCGACACGAGGTAGATCAGAAAAGTTGAGGTGCCCGGATAGTCGGGATATGGGCTTTGGTATGTTGTGGGAAAAAAGCTGGGCCCGAAGCGGAACATCTCCTGGGCGAACAAGCCGAAACGGGCCTGGAAACCTATGAATTCAGGATTCAGGCCGACCATAAACAGCAGAAGGGACCCTGTGAATATCAGCAGCGAATCTCTTGTTCGTCTCCTGGATTCATCGGTGAGATATACCGATGTCACTTGTTCCGGGATCATCCATTTCCCTCATGATACGATTTTGAGGTTTTCTGCCTTGCGATCCATCCTTCACGTCCGGAGATAGTGCCCTGAACAACGCGGGATGATCCCATAGCAGGGCAGTCGTCGAGTAAAGCACCAAGGGCAACGAACGACACGCCTTGTGCTTCGGCTGCCTTCAGGAATCTATCGAACATATCAAAGCACGCTATGCCTTCGGCCTCGGCATGGATGGTCAAAACATTAAGCCTGTCCTCAGAACACTTAGCAAGCAGGCGGTCATTGTAGTTACTTTCCGTCACGCCTTGGCGACCGATCATTTCGTCGTAGGTGGGGAGTGTGACAGGAATCTGAGGCTGGACCAATTGCTCGTCATCGACCAGGGGAAGAAATATGCTGTCTCCCCTGCAATCGCTGTTATAGCGAAAAGCAAAGCGGCTTTTCTCCTTCAATACGAGATCGTTGCACTTCCAACCGGGAACGGCCGAACACGTCGGCGGCCGGCCGAGGATTTGCGTAAGCAGATCTACGCCCCGGCTTAGCGATTGGTGAACGGCCGCTGCGTCCATTGTATCAACATGAGCCTGCCATGCGTGATGATCCCATGCATGCAGTCCGACCTCGTGACCGGCCTCGGCAGCAGAACTTATCACAGACCTGAGTTTTTTCCCAATCACCGGCCCGGGCCATAAAGTGCCCTTGAAAAGAATGTCCCATCCATATAGGCGAGTAGCCTTCGTTCTGAGCATCTTGAACAGGAACTTCGGGCGAAGAAGCCGCCAGAGATGACGACCCATGTTGTCGGGGCCCACGGAAAAAAAGAACGACGCATTTATCCCATGATCGGCAAAAAGCCTGCACAGATTGGGGACGCCAAGTCTCGTTCCCCTAAAAGTATCGACATCAACTCTCAGGCCTATTCTCATGTGACATTCTGCTTTTTAACCTTTTTGCCGGGGGAGGGCACGGAGACTATAGGCGTCACTTTCCCGCCCGCAGGCTGCTTCGGCTTGAGTATTTCTGTCGCGACCGCGTCGGTGAGATCACCTTTGATCTCTACTACGCCGTGCCGGATAGCTTCCCGAAGGAAGAAATCCAGAGTCTGCTCAACGGACTCTTCTAATTCTATTGTCGGGTTCCAGTTGAGGAGCTTCCTGGCATTCCTGATGCTTGGTTTCCTGTGTTGGACATCTTGATAACCGGATCCGTAATAGGACCGACTTTCAATCTCACGGAATCCCGCGAAAGTCGGAAACTTGGACCGAAGGGGATGCCGATCGAACTTCTCCAGGAGCATTTCCGCCAGGTCCCGGATGCTGGCCTCGTTATCCGGATTGCCGATATTAATAATCCGGCTGTTGCACACGCCATCTTTGTTTTCGATTATTCTGTAAAGACACTCGATGCCGTCCGAGACATCGGTGAAACAGCGTTTTTGGCTGCCGCCGTCGATCAGCAGAATCGGCGTACCTTCGACAAGATTGAGAATTAACTGGGTGATGGCGCGCGAGCTGCCGATCCTCGCGGAAGTCAGGCTGTCAAGTTTCGGCCCGATCCAGTTGAACGGCCTGAACAGAGTGAACTCGAGTCCCTCTTTCTGCCCGTAGGCCCAGATGACCCTGTCGAGCAATTGCTTGCAGCAGGAATATATCCAACGTTGCATCCGGATCGGCCCCAGAATCAGCCTGGACTTGTCTTCGTCAAATTCTTCCTCGTCACACATGCCGTACACTTCCGAGGTTGACGGGAAAATAATCCGCTTTCCATATTTGACGCAATACCGGACCACTCGCAGGTTCTCTTCAAAATCCAGCTCAAATACCCCTATCGGATTGCGCGTATATTCGATCGGCGTTGCAATCGCTACCAGGGGAATCACTGTATCGCATTTTTTGACATGGTATTCGGTCCATTCGCGATGGATGGAAATGTCACCTTCTTCATAATGGAACGCAGGCCTGCCGATAAGGTGCTGGATGTAATTCGATCTAATGTCCATCCCGTGCACTTCATATTTGTCGCTCCGAAGCAGTCTTTCGCTCAACGCGTTGCCGATAAAGCCGTTAACTCCGAGGATCAGAACGTGCTCTTTCCTCATGGTCTCGATCCGACGGTCTGCACTCGGACCGAATCTCATGCCCTCGAACAAATTAAGCTCACGAGCGAGCTGAGTGCCGGTCATGTAGAGGCCGTTATCAGGCTGGCCGTAATCCACTCGCACCGCACCTTCGCCGCATATGACAACGAGGGGATCTGTGGACACGATGGTGCCGGGACTCAATTCCTCTCCGGAGTAAGGTTCTTCGGAAACCGCCCAAAACACACATTTCTGGTTCACTATATAGCTCGAAGCGCCCGGGTAAGGCTGGGTTACGGCACGGACCAGATTCCTTACCTGCCCGGCGCCGACTGTCCAGTCAATTTCACCGTCTTCCGGCCGGCGTCCCCCGAAGTATGTCGCAGTGGAATGGTCCTGAGGTTCACGGCCGGCAGTGCCATCCTTTATTTGCGGCAATACTTCGTCGAGCATAGTTGACGCCGCCTGAGCTGCTTTTTCATGCAGTGACCTGGCGGTATCGTCGTCTGTTATTGCGATTTTCTTCCGGCATACAATGTCACCGTCATCGGGTTTGGGTGTCATGTAATGCAGCGTAACTCCCGTCTCCTTCTCACCGTTGACAAGCACCCAGTTAATGGGGCATCGCCCTCGATACATGGGAAGAAGCGAGCCGTGCAGATTAAGACATCCCCGCGGCGGAATATCCAGGATAGGCCGTTTGATGATATTTCTATAATAGAATGAGAAAATAATTTCCGGCTTATATTCCTCGATCTTCTTGACCCATAGCGGATGATTGATGTTCTCGGGGGCAAAGACCGGAATGTTTTTCGACGCGGCCAGCTCTGCTACGGAATTGAACCAGACATTTTCGCTCTGGTCGTCTTTATGCGTAAAAACGGCGGCAATCTCAAAACCGTTTCGCAGCAGGGCATTGATGCCTTCACAGCCAATGTTGTGATAAGCCAAGACTACTACTTTCATAATGCAACCTCTGAAGTTTCAATAAAATTTATAATTTATTCTTTTTCTGTTTTTCGCCCGACAACCCGGTGAACAAAGTACCGGGGTCTTGCCCTGACATCATCATAGATACGGCCGATGTACTCCCCAAGCAATCCCATAGCGATGAACTGGGCACCAATAAAGATGAAGAGAATGGCAAATAGCGTAAAGATGCCCTCTGCCGCCCAATCGGGTCCATAGACCAATCTCATAATCAACAAGAAGATACCGAATCCCACTCCCGCAGCAGATATCACGCCGCCCAACACGCTTAAAACACGTAGTGGAAACGTTGTCATACTGGTCAGCAGATCAAACTGAAGATTGATCAGCTTCCATAGCCCGTACTTTGAGTCTCCCTCGGTTCGCTCGGCATGGCCGACCTCGATTTCCGTCGCTTTACGGGCAAAGCTGTTAGCCAGGATAGGGATAAAAGTGCTTCGTTCGTGACACTGGAGCATTGCATCGACAACGTGCCGCCTGTAAGCCCGCAACATACAGCCGTAATCATGCATTTTCACGCCGGTAGCCTTCTGTGCCACTTTGTTAACGACGTGAGAGGCCACCTTTCGGAAAAGTGTATCATGCCTTGGGACCCGCATTGTTCCGACAACGTCGAAACCTTCCTCCATAGTACGAACCAATTTTAAAACTTCCTCAGGCGGATTCTGCAAGTCCGCGTCAAGGGTAACGATCATATCCCCTCTGGATTCGGCGAATCCGGCCATTACAGCGGCATGCTGGCCATAGTTGCGGTTTAGCAGAACTCCCAGGACCTTTCCTTCGTTTTGTTCGACGGCTTCGTTAATGACTTTCGATGAACTATCGGAGCTGCCGTCATCCACAAGAATGATTTCAAAAGATTTCCCCATTTCATTGCAGGTTTTCAGACAACGACCGATGAGTTCTCCAAGGTTTTTCTCTTCATTAAAGACCGGGATAACAAGTGAAACCGACAGAATATCTTCCGCCTTCTCCGATATGCCGTTATCCGGAACTGGTTCGAGACCATCTTTCTTCTGCGCAACCGATCCAACAACTTCTACCGAGTATGCGCCGGACCGGGACGATTTAGCAGTAGTCCTGGGATGAACCAGACCTACTTCCGTTCGCTTTGTATCATCCATGCTTCGTATTTGTCCATCTTTTCCCATGGATAGATTTTCTCCTTTAAAGTCGGCTGCTCAGGCACCCATTCCGGAAAGGCAGCCAGCAATTCCTTATTATAATCGCTATGTGAGATCAATAATTTGGTTTTGGCCTCGGAACTCAAAAAATCATTCAACTGCTCAGTACTTTCAATTAGAAGTGCCGGTTCGGGCAAATCCATATAAAATAGAATCTCACCTGCATATTTGCGAAAAAAAGCAATATTAGCAGGCTTAAGGTCTCCAATTTTAGCTTTTAACTCCATACTAAAGGGTTTAATTGAACGGTATTTATCAATAATCTTCTCCTGCCAGTCCAAATAACCGCCCATGATTATAACAGACATTATGATTAAAGGCGCCAATTTTTTCTCAGAACCGGTAACGCGGCTTAGCAAGCCGGGGCGGATACGTTGCAGAACCAGAGGCACCAGGGCTATAAAACCCAGAAATACGGTGACAAATATAAGCTCCTTAGACGCCTCAAAACCCGTGCTGGCTTTAACCAGCGGCCAAATTGCCGGACTTAGAATCTCAACCGCCACGACAATCCCGAGCAGCACAGTCTGAATCCCCAGCACCTGACGGTGACATTTCTCCTCTTTCTCCCAGTCAAAATAAAGCGAAGCCATAAGGGCACAAAAAGGAAGCATCGGGAGAATATAGTACGACCTCCGCGAACCGGACATGGTAAAGAACAGAAAAATAAGTGTCGCCGAGATTGTGAGCCATTTACTCGGCCAGTCGAGTTTTTTGAAATGGGCATAGGCCGCCCAAAAGGCCGCTA
>CAZSOR010000055.1:0-10394 GCA_964608395.1 uncultured Pirellulales bacterium | reverse complement strand
TTACTCGGCCAGTCGAGTTTTTTGAAATGGGCATAGGCCGCCCAAAAGGCCGCTACAAGCAATGGAATCCAGGGGAAAAACAACTGAGGCAAATAGCGGAAATAGACATAAAAAGGCTCCTTATGATCGAACGGCCGAAAGTAGCGTACGATATTTTCTCTAAAAGCCAGTCCCAGACCGCTGGACTGATATCCGGATTTTGTCACTTCCGCGTACATAAGAGGCCCTAAATACAGCGAAAGGCCCGCAACCAGGGCAAGAAAATGAGAGACAGACAGATAAGACTTCCAGCGATTTCCCCTCATCAAATCAGGCAATACGACAAGTATGGGCACCACTATTGCGGTCAATCCTTTCGTTTGGGCTCCTATAAAACAGATCGCGTAAAAGACGAAATAACTGAGAAAGCCGGGTTTTTCCCGCCGGGCCCAGTACCAGGCTACCGCCAGAATAATAGCGGTCATATTTTCCATGTCGGCCTCGCCGGTTCTCGACCATAATATAAAACCGTATGTACTTAAAAGAATCCAGCCGGTGGTTCTTGCTCGCTGTTCCGACCAGAGCCTTCGCCCCAGGTTCATTGTAGCCCACAGACCTAACAGGCCCGCAATTGCACTCGGCAACCTCACTGTCCACTCATCAAGCCGGCCGGTAACCGCGGCCACCAAAGCAATAAACCAGTAACTCAGCAGGGGCTTATCGAAGTACGGCTTGCCGTTAATACAAGGATGGAAATAGTCTCCCGTGAGGCGCATCTCCCTAACAACCTCGGCCCACCTGTCCTCCGGACCCAAAAGTCCTCTTGCGCCGATGTACCACAACAGAATGAAGGCTGCTACAATCCAGAAAATAATAGCTGGAATATTGTCACGAATACTTTTCATACTTATCGATACCGGAGAGGCCAACTCACAAGTCGGCTCTCAAGTCTAAAACTTCTCTTTATAGTACTTTTTTTCTCTTTTGCACGACACTCTTTCTTAAAGACCGGAATTGTTGAGAAGCCATCACGGGATGAACCAGACCTACTTCCGCTCGTTTTGGATTATCCATGCTTCGTATTTTTTCTTCTTTTCCCACGGATAAATTTTCTCCTTTAAAGTCGGCTGCTCAGGCACCCATTCCGGAAGGACAGCCAGCAATTCCTTATTATAATCGCCATGCGATATCAAAACCCTAGCTTTGGCCTCTGAACTCAGGAAGTCATTCAACTTCTCTTCGTTACTGATTATTTGTACCGGCTCGGGCATATCCAAATAGAACAGCAGCTCACTGACACCGCGGCTAAACACAGGAAAAAACCCGACATCATAAGACTTAAACGTAGCGATTTTAGCTTTCAACTCCATACTGAAGGGTTTTGTTGAGCGGTATCGATCAGCAATCTTCTCCTGCCAGTCCAGATAACCGCCCATGATTATAACAGACATGACGATTAATGGAGCCAATTTTTTCTCCGAACCGGTAACGCGGCTTAGCAAGCCGGGGCGGATACGTTGCAGAACCAGAGGCACCAGGGCTATAAAACCCAGAAATACGGTGACAAATATAAGCTCCTTAGACGCCTCAAAACCCGTGCTGGCTTTAACCAGCGGCCAAATTGCCGGACTTAGAATCTCAACCGCCACGACAATCCCGAGCAGCACAGTCTGAATCCCCAGCACCTGACGGTGACATTTCTCCTCTTTCTCCCAGTCAAAATAAAGCGAAGCCATAAGGGCACAAAAAGGAAGCATCGGGAGAATATAGTACGACCTCCGCGAACCGGACATGGTAAAGAACAGAAAAATAAGTGTCGCCGAGATTGTGAGCCATTTACTCGGCCAGTCGAGTTTTTTGAAATGGGCATAGGCCGCCCAAAAGGCCGCTATGAGCAATGGAATCCAGGGGAAAAACAACTGAGGCAGATAGCGGAAATAGACATAAAAAGGCTCTTTGTGATCGAAAGGCTTAAAGTAGCGTACGATATTTTCTCTAAAAGCCAGTCCCAGACCGCTGGATTTATATCCGGATTTTGTTACTTCCGAATACATAAGAGGCCCTAAATACAGCGAAAATCCAGCAATCAGAGCAAGAAAGTGAGAGACAGACAGATAAGACTTCCAGCGTTTTTCCCTCATCAAATCGGGCAATACGACAAGGATGGGCACCACTATTGCGGTCAATCCTTTCGTTTGGGCTCCTATAAAACAGATCGCGTAGAAGACGAAGTAACTGAGAAAGCCGGGTTTTTGCCGCCGGGCCCAATACCAGGCGACCGCCAGAATAATAGCGGCCATGTTCTCCATGTCAGCCTCGCCGGTTCTCGACCAGAATATAAAACCGTATGTACTAAGAAGAATCCAGCCGGCGGTTCTTGCCCGCTGGTCCGACCAGAGCCTCCGGCCCAGGTTCATTGTAGCCCACAAACCTAACAGGCCCGCAATCGCACTCGGCAATCTTACTGTCCACTCATCAAGCCGGCCGGTAACGGCGGCCACCAAAGCAATAAACCAGTAACTCAGCAGGGGCTTATCGAAGTAGGGCTTGCCATTGATACAAGGATGGAAATAGTCTCCCGTCAGGCGCATCTCCCTGACAATCTCGGCCCATCTGTTTTCGGCGCCCCAAAGTCCTCTTGCTCCGATGTACCAGAACAAAATGAAGGCTGCCACAGACCAGAAAATGATAACTGGAATGTTATCGCGAATAGTTCTCATACTTATCGATACCATAGAGGCCGACTACAAGTGGGCACTTAAGTCCGGAGTCTGCTCCCACGCGTTACTTTCTCTTTTGCAAGACCCTCTTTATCGCGTTTACCACGTCGTCGATATCATCCGCCGTCATATCAGGGAAAAGCGGAAGCGAACAAATCCGGTCCGAATTCCACTCCGTGTTCGGCAGCATACCTCGGTGCATACCCATCGACTCTCTATAATATTTTTGGAGGTGCACGGCACGAAAGTGAAGCCCCGTTCCAATATTTCTTTTTTTCAACTGCTGCATAAAATCATAACACGTTAATCCCGCCTTGTCGATATCCAAACGCACTATAAACAGATGCCACGCATGCCTGATCGAATACGTCGGGTCGCAAAGCGGCATAATCTCATCGATTTCCGCCAGCCGCTCGCGATATATACCGGCCAGCTCGGTTCGCTTGCCGTTGAACTGCTCCACGCGGGCCAACTGCTTTATCCCCAAAACAGCTGATATATCCGTCATGTTGTATTTGTAGCCCGGCTCCAGCACCTCGGCCTGCGGTGACCTGCCATGCGTTTGCCTGTCATAAGCATCTACACCAAGACCGTGAAACTTCAGCGTTCGAATACGGCTGACCAGCTCCGGATCATCCGAGCAAAACATGCCCCCTTCACCGGTTGTTATGTTCTTGATGGGATGAAAAGAAAAAATCGAAGTCCCCCTGCAGCCGATACGTTCGCCTTTATATTCTGTGCCCAGAGCGTGGGCGGCATCCTCGGCAAGAAAGATATTCCCCGCCGCTGCCAGCTTGCGAAGAGGCTCCATGTCTGCCGGCGCCCCGGCAAAGTGTACCGGAATGATAAGACGCGTCTTGCCGGACAGAGAAGCTTCCACGGATTCGGGGCTAACCATCAGCGTATCCTTCTCTACATCGGCGAATACAGGAGTTGCGCCGGCAAGGACAATTAAATTCGCGGTGGAAACCCACGTCATCGAAGGCGTGATGACCTCGTCGCCGGGGCCAATGTCCAGGGCCTTGAGTACAAGGTGCATTCCGGCTGTTGCCGAAGACAACGCTACCGCCTCGGAACAGCCCACGTACTCGCAGAATCTCTGCTCGAACTCAGCAGCCTTCGGACCTGTGGTAATCCACCCCGAGCGTAAAACCTCGCTGACCGCGGCAATATCCGCCTCTGTTATCGACGGCCTTGAAAATGGCAGAAATTCATTTCTCATTATCTATTCCCTGCTTGCTCAAAATCATCAGAATTGTTTTTTTATATGCCACATACTAAAAAGAGTCACCACAATTGTCAAGACTGGATGTTTTCTCAAGACAGGCCGCCGCTCGGATCACGAACCACGCTATCCGCTAAAAGCTTTTTTGCCATCAAAGTGTGGCTGTTTTTGGTTTATCGAGCCGGTGTAGCTCTCTTAGATAAAGACAAACCGCACAAGACGATTGTTCGCTCGCGAAACTGGATTTTTCAGGCCGAAGCACCCTACGAACTGTCCGGATTAACGCCAAACGTGGTATTTCCCACGGGACTCTTGCTTCGAGGCGATGAGCTGTGGATGTATTATGGTGCGGCCGGCATTTGCACCTGTCTAACCACGGCAAAACTTGACGAAGTTCTGGCCTTACTGGTTGATTGACAGCTCAGGAATGTCTCCATTCAGGGTTAAATAGATGGGTGCCGATTTCGTGTATTGAAGTTCTTGTTCTTCTGTTTCTATACGTCTTTGGCTTCCTTTTTCTTCTTCCAACTGAACAGTTAATATTTAAGATGTGACTCATGTTTTCCTATTTTTCTTTTGGTGGCCTCACCCGACCAGTCCGGCCCTCATGTCGAAGCCCTTGCAGAGATAGCAAAATTAGCCTGCTCAAACGCTTTTTGTAAGGCCCTGATACGTTCTGAAAATGCTCAGGAAGTGGTTGAATTGATGAAAGGTGAATGACAATATAGTCTGCTATTAGTGATTATACTGCCTCAAATACGGCTTGGTTGCCGATTCCGGGTATTGAAGATCTTCTACTTTTGTTTATTTGCAGTCCGTTGCACAAGTCACGGGTCTCACTTGATCCCCTATCCGCAATACGCTATACGCCATACGCTATACTCTATACGAGTTCATTTACGTCTTTAGAATCCTTTTTCGCCTTCAACCTCATGAATCGGTAAATGTGGGACTTTTTCAACAGCTCCGCTGTCCCTAGTTTCTTGCTCTCCTGAAGGATGTTGGTAACACCTAAATTAAAAAGCCTGATCCCTTTTCCCTCCCTTATAATATACAGCGTTTCTCAACTCCAAAATGTTGATGCCTTTTTTGCTATTTTTTTGATAAATGTGCAGATATTTTTCAGACCCCCCCCTTTTTTTCGCCAAGAATGAGGGTTGGCCCTTCAAAATTACGTAGTCACCACAATAGACAACGTGGCCGAGAAAGTGCTAATATAGAGGTGTAACTCATACGTCACGGAGGAGCTTAGTAACATTCTGAACGGATGTATTCTAATCGTGCTTCAGTTCTGTGCTGCAGAACACAACTTTTTAAGGAGGTAGAATAATGAGAGGTAAATCAATTCTCGTGTTAGTTTTAGTTCTTCTGATTCAATCTGCCCACGCAGCGCTAATAGATGACCTTCAGTTACACGCTCCATTTGACGGCAATGCGGATGACATGAGCGGCAACGGGAACAACGGGATTGTTTACGGCGCGGTTCTTACAGCGGACTGTAACGGAAATCCCAATTCTGCCTATCAATTCAACGGAGAAGATAGTTATATCGATTTCGGTACATCTGATCTGGGTTTAACTGGAAGCAGTGAAATAACTTTTTGTGCCTGGGTCAAGCCAGATCAGCCCACAACATATCACAGCCAAGTATTATCATCAGAACAAGTTTACAGACCGTACATGATAAGAACCCGCGGCCTGGGTTCAGCTGTATCAGCCCAATGTATGATAAGAACTGTAGATGGAGGAACTTATATTGATGCTGACATTGGTGGAATTATAGTTGGAAATTGGTATCATATCTTATGCAAATATGATGGAACCACCGTTTCGATATATGTGGACGGCGAATTACAGAATAGTGTTAGCCTGTCCGGATTGTTAAATGTGTATTCTCAACATATTCTTGTTGGTGCAAATCCCACCAGCCCGCCGAAAGGTTTCTTTCATGGAGCAATCGACGATATCAGAATATGGAGCAGGGCATTGAACGAAGATGAAATAATTGAAGTGTACAGTGGCGAACCCGCCCCGTGTATTGATGAAGATGGTGACGGATGGTACTCAACAGCCGTATGCAATGACGGAATCCATTATGACTGTTTGGATGACCCTATAGCTGATCCCTATGCTCCTTTTGTAAATCCCGGAGTGATAGAAACTTACGATTTATGCTCCAATGGGTATGATGATGATTGCATTGATGGAGACTTAATCTGCGACGATTGCCCTCTCGATGACGATAATCCTATATCGAAAAGATGCCTTTGTGAGAATTTAGCTGTGGAAACAGGTTATTGTTGTTTAGATGGAACTTATAGTTTAATTCCTTGTGATGAAGCAGTGCTTTGTATTGATAATGATGAAGATGGATGGTATTCAACTGCTATATGCAATTTCAATGGGTTAATAGACTGCGACGATAACGACCCGTTCCTGTTCCCATTGAACACAAATAATTATTGCGATTGCGACGAGTCCGACGGTTTTGGTCAGGGAACGGTTGAGGTATGCGGAAACGGGATTGATGAGGATTGCGATGGTTTTGATTTACCCTGCACCGGAGATATTTATGTTGGTGGTTACGAGGTAAATCATGATTTCGATGGGATAACTGATGAGTGTCTTGATTTAATAAAAACAAAAAGGATTCTCTTTGGATCTAGGTCAATAGGACTAGCAACTCTCGCTGGTCTGAGGAACCTGGCTGACGATCCAAAATATGCCTTAAATATAGAGCAATATAGAATAGACGGAGGAGAAATAATACCTGATAATGCCTTTGACAGCCCGAAAATGGTTCACTTTGTTTTTAGTCTTTACCCTATAGAAGAAAGATGGAATCATTTCAATAATTATATTAGAAATAATTCTGATAAAATTGATGTTGCATTCGAGTATTTATATGCATCGGTTCCTAGCGGAGTATATGCTATGTATGATGGTTATACTCCTGTCTTGAACTCTTTAGTGGAGGATTTTCCAGGTATTAAATTTGCAATTACAACACATCCCGTAGATACAGTAACCTCTCCTGAGACCAGTTTTAACATAGGAGGAAAGTGGTACAGTGAGATGGTTATAGGAGATTATTCAGGGATCCTGCCTATACTTGATGTAAGGGATATAGAATCAACAAGGTCTGATGATTCAATATGCTATTTTGAATATAATGGGGAGATCTACAGGAATTTATGCCCGGAATATAATGTGAACGGGGATACTCTTCATCCTAATACAGAGGAAGCTGTGGAGAGATTGGGAAAAGGCATATTCATCCTGTTGAGCAAAATGTTTTGCGAGCAGCAATCAGAATGCATCCAGGATTCGGATTGCGATGACAATCTTGCCTGTAATGGACAGGAAACCTGTGGTGAAAATAATATGTGTGTTGCAGGAACACCGATAGACTGCAGCGCATATGATATTCTTCCTGTTGGAACCTGCAATAACAATCCTGATAATAATCCTTTTACATGGGACTATGGGGAGGCGTTTATTTCGCAATGTATTGAGCCGGGAATATGCACAACAGGAGAGCAGGAAATAACTTCAACTTGCAGCGTATCACAATGCGGTGCCCAATGCGATGAAGCCAACCCTTGTCCAAGCACTGATTGTGATGGTTTGGATGGCTGTGTCGGTGATGATTATTATGATTACCATGATGTTGAGAATAATTGCCTTAACGATTGTAGTTGTGAGGAAAATCTATGCGAATCATTAACAATTTACCCAAACGATGAGCGATGTACTGGTAATCCAGTTGATGAAAATCTAAAGTTATACATCCCGTTCGACGGCAATGCGGATGACATGAGCGGGAATGGGAACAACGGGATTGTTTACGGAGCCACACTTACAGAGGACAGGAACGGAAATCCAAATTCTGCATACCAATTCAATGGAGAAGATAGTTATATCGATTTCGGTACATCTGATCTGGGTTTAACTGGAAGCAGTGAAATAACTTTTTGTGCCTGGGTCAAGCCAGATCAGCCCACAACATATCACAGCCAAGTATTATCATCAGAACAAGTTTACAGACCGTACATGATAAGAACCCGCGGCCTGGGTTCAGCTGTATCAGCCCAATGTATGATAAGAACTGTAGATGGAGGAACTTATATTGATGCTGACATTGGTGGAATTATAGTTGGAAATTGGTATCATATCTTATGCAAATATGATGGAACCACCGTTTCGATATATGTGGACGGCGAATTACAGAATAGTGTTAGCCTGTCCGGATTGTTAAATGTGTATTCTCAACATATTCTTGTTGGTGCAAATCCCACCAGTTCGCCAAGCGGTTTCTTTCACGGAGCAATCGACGATATCAGAATTTGGAACAGGGCATTGAGCGCAAGTGAGATACAGGACCTGCAGTATGAATAAGAGAAGGCAATACTCAAAACCTTCCCGGATTGATATGTGTCGGGAAGGTTAGGGGCAAAATTTTTTCGTAAGGAGATGGCTATGTCGAGGGTAGTCTTTGTATTAGTGACAGCATCGATTATCCCTACAATAGTGTTCGATTCGATCAGCACCGGTGCATCTATGGTTAGCGCTCCAATCCACTCAAGTGTCGTCAACAGAGCGTCGAGTGGACGGATGCGCCAGAGTTCATTCTTCGTGCAAGTCGATACCAATAATACGGTCACTCGTTGCGCAGGCAGCAGCTACATGAAGGGTACGTTCTATCGTTATCCCAGCGCTTGGTGGAACGCATGGTTTTATGTCGGGCCATACGTTTCGGGTCAAGCAAAGCAAGTTTCCACTGTACTGCAGGTCGTACCTCTCGATCCGAATGAGGAAGGTTATGCAGAGATTGCCTACGCTTGGTCGACGCCGGCCTGGTCCAATCTATATCCGGGTCAACCTCCATTGCCTGGACATGTAGCCGATGTGGATATTGAGAGCAAATACATTGCACGTTTACTATTTGGCAAAATAAACCTGCAAATTGGATCCGAGCGGCAGAATGTGTCGTACAGCTATCTCATCCCTGAAAACAGTCCTGAGTGGCTCTCGATCGCTGTTCGCGGCGCCAATTTCAAGATACTGAATGGTCGCATGATGTACGAGGGGGTACCCGAACGGATGGGTCAGATAGGGCAGATAGATGAGACTAAGATCAGAGAGATAGTACTGCAAGTAATCAGAGATAACCCGGCACTAATCCATAGAATCCTGAACGATTACTTGCGAACACAGAGACAAACACAGAAAGAAGAAAATGAGAGACGGCAGCTTGAAACGATCTTTAATGATAGGATCACGGATATACAAATAGGTTCAAGCCCAACTCAAGGACCCCAGGATGCCAAAATTACTATTTTTGCATTTCAAGATTTTGAGTGTCCGTTTTCCCAACGAGGGACTAAGACACTTAAACCGCTGTTGAAACAATACTCCGGAAAAGTAAGACTTGTGTTCAAGAACAAGCCCCTAACGTTTCATCAGCATGCGGCAGCGGCTGCAAAAGCGGCCTTGGCGGCGCATATGCAGGGCCGGTTCTGGGAATATCACGATTTGCTTTTTGAGAATTCAAGAAAACTGGGAGAGGAAGTTTTTCTCCAATTGGCGAAGGAATTGGATTTAGACATAGACCGATTTAATACAGACCGGAATTCAAAGACGGTTGAAGACCAGTTGAATGCGGATATTGCTGAGGCTAATAAGCACAGTTTAAGTGGTACTCCTACATTTGTAATGAATGGCGTTG
Organism: uncultured Pirellulales bacterium; assembly: GCA_964608395.1. Lineage (GTDB taxonomy): Bacteria > Planctomycetota > Phycisphaerae > Sedimentisphaerales > Anaerobacaceae > JAFGPJ01. Next base: position 742 of record CAZSOR010000055.1, on the reverse strand, counting down.
TGGTTACGGGCGTAAGATCCCAATCATACTTTAGCAATATTATGAAGCAACTTCTTGAGCAATGACAGGAAATAAAGGGCAAATATTGTACACTGCTCGGTCATCGACTTTGGTCGAAAATTGCTTGCTTGAGAAAGCGTTTTTCTCTGCTCATACGTCTCTTTAAAAACACACCGAACCGGTATTTCACGGCGTTAGCAGCCCATGTAATTGATTATTTGACTCTTTCTCCCCGTCCTCTGTGGCAGATAGAAGAGCGGGGAGTCACGGAGATTTTTCTGGATTATGTCGAAATATGCCCGCCTTTTTGGGATACGGTTCGTATAATGATTAACAAATAGAATACAGTAGACAAGATAACAGGATGACAGAGATATATAAAACTAAATAAGGAAAAAATCATTTATAAACACAAAAATCCATATTTATCGTGTTAATCCTGTCTAAAAAGAACCCTATTTGAAAAAACAAACCCAATTTGCAAATGTGCAAAATGAGCGTAAGTATCTATATGAAAGGTATTTATGAAGAATTTAACGCTTTTGGTCGGCGAAAAAACAAACCCAATTCAAAGCCAATCAAGCTTGTCCTGAGCAACGTCGAATGGAGCCAATCCGTGTTAGCTCCCAGACCTGCGCTGGGGATTGAAAGGCTATTTGAAAAAACAAACCCAATTTTCGAAAAGCCAAATGGGTGCTCGCTTAACATAGTGTGCATCCATGTCTCATTACATAGTTCCAGA
>CAZSOR010000054.1:10769-18795 GCA_964608395.1 uncultured Pirellulales bacterium | reverse complement strand
GAGTGGGCCGGGAGTGTAAGTCGTAGTACCGTAAGGAATGCCCACAACAGCATTGTTCACTTCATCGAAATCTTCGCCGAAGAATATATAGTGTAATTTTGTGCCGAAACCTGCCGTCCATTTAAGCTCTACATTCAGGTCAACAAATTCGGCACCTTCAGCCGGGTCGGGGTAATACGCGGTCTTTGGAGGAATCGAGAAGCTCCAGATGTCACCTTTCCAGGGACTATTCGGTTCGGCTTCGTTGACCTCGTCGATTCGCCAATAGTACGTCGTTCCCGGAACAAGACCTTCCGGATAAGGGTACCCGGGAAAGCCGGCAATGGTAAACGTATCGGTCAGATTAAGCTGGAATGTTCCTTCTGCTCCATCATTAACATCGTCGAAATTATCACCCATATACAAATCGTGCGATACGGTAAGGTCTCCCGGACGCCAGGAAAGGGTTATCCATGTGTCAGCATGTAACGAGCCGTCTTTCGGACTCGGCCCCGAGGAAAAAGGAAAAGCCGCGGCCACCATAGCAGCCTGAATTTCTCCGGCGCCTAGCGCGCGATTATATAGTCGGACTTCATCGAGAAGGCCGGCAAAAGGTTCATAAGGTACTGTGCTTCCATCGTTGCCGATGGCGGCGGTGGTATGAAGTGCATCTAGCCCCGCATAGGTTCCGCTTGAGACCTCCTCGCCATCCACATAGACCACGTAGTTGCCATTATCCCAGGTCAGGGCCACGTGAAGCCATTGCTCCAATGGCATCTCCATAATGTCCACATCGAGTGCGTGCGCGCCGCCCAGACCGATATCCAGCAGTCTCGATGATGTGGTTCCTTCCTGCATATAGATCTGGATCCGGCTGCCGAACCGGGGATCGGTCGTATGCCCAAAGAAATATCGCCCGCTCGTCTCGGGTTGTGGATCGGAGAGTAGGCCCCACATGGCGACTGTTCCCGAATTGACGGACATACCGGTTGTGGGAAACTCCACGCCCTCAGTCGACTCCGTCGTGCTCCACATCGACAGAGCGCCGCCGGCCCTTCCTTCCGCCCATCCGATCTCGGTGCCGATCAGGGTGCCGTCGTTGTCCCCTCCGGCAAGATCTGCCGCCGTCAAACCGAATGTCTCGTCAAATTTCCAGTACCCGATGAGCCCCTCCTGGCCGTAGGCATGAGAAGGCACCATGAGCAGCCCGAACATTAGGACAAAAAAAGTTAAACAGAGCGGTTTTCTAAACATAAGAGTCCTCCTTTAGAAAAAGTTAAAAAGGTTAACGATGTTCTATTTTTCACCAAAATACCCATCGTCTTAAATAAACATCAGATTTTTTGACCTTAATCAAAAATTTAGATCTGCACGACAGCACTTCTTAAGGCTTGATTTTGACATCCTCCTCAAAGCATCTTCTAAGATAGTTCAAAAGAACAAAATCCAAAAACACCGATAATTAGTTTCTATCAAAATAATCTGCTTTTGTCAAGAATTTTTATCTGACCTTCAGATTTCCCGCTCAGAATTAAGTTAAAATGGGGAATCTGCGCATTATATTTCAATAACCATCAACTACGAATTCAAGATGGCTATTAGTTCATAATTCAATCAATTTTGGGATTTGAGCTGTTCGGCCAATTTGTTTTCTTTAATTTAGCAGAGGAAACGTCTGATAAAAAACTTGTTATTAAGCGGCATAACCAGCTGCAAAAACTTTTTTCAGAAATCTGAATTATTTTGCCTAAATATTCTAATCTATCCAATTTAACATTGCCGATAAAACATATCATTGATGGAACGACTATTTAAGGAGATTGAAACTATGCAGGCTTTAATTGAGCAGCGAAAAGATAGCCGGAGCAGTGTCGCCTGGCCTGTCAGTGTTTGGATACCGGAAGCGAACAGGTTCGTTAACGGCAGAAGCTGTAATATCAGCAAGACAGGCGTCTTTATCACGCTACCAGTAACGGCACCTATCCGGACGGGCCATCTCGTGGAGCTGAATTTCCCGCGTACAGAGACTCTGGCAAAGGAAAAAGGGCAATTTGCCCGTATCAAAACCGGCAAAATTGTCAGGGTAGACCGAAAAAAACTGCTCGAAAATGCAGAGATCGGCGTTGGTATCGCTTTTGAGTATGAGTAGATAATAAAAAGCTCTTTTAACATTGTTTTTTACATAATTTAAAGGGTAGTGAAGAGTCTGTGGCTATCGGAAGAGCGGGGCAGTGGAAAAGAAAAGCAAAGGCTGATGACCGTAAGTAGTCATCAGTCTTTTTTTTACACATCGAAGGACATACCGGCCCGGAAGTCTTAATCATCTATTACCACTCAATTGAAGACTCATCATCTCCGGGGGAAAATCCGTGCAATCCGAGCAATCCATTATTAAAATGAAGTCAATGAAATCTTCGCCCAAAGAAAGAAATACGCTTAATGAGCTGGAATCTGCAAAACCTCGTGGCCGAACAAGATAAAAATAGCCTCCTGCAAATCCGAGATTGCGGACTCGCCGATTACCGTCAAATCCTGCAGACCCAGCAACTGTTACGCGAAAAGAGGCTGCAAAATGAAATACCGAATACTGTTCTGATCGTCGAGCACCCTGCTGTCATTACACTCGGGGCCCGGCAAAGCTCCAACAAACTCTTAGTCAACCGGGAGGATCTGGCACAAAAGCATATCGACGTAATGGATGTCCGCAGAGGCGGCGGCACAACGGCTCACAATCCGGGCCAGCTTGTCTTTTATCCGATCCTGAACCTGCAGAAAGCAGGCCTTGGAATCAATGAATACATCAGAGAGCTGGAAGCAATCGGCGCAGAATTGCTCAAGCAATTAGAAGTCCACAGCACGAGGCGAAAAGGTGCACCCGGTTTATGGATCGGCGAGAGGAAAATCGCCTCCATCGGCGTACGCGTGTCGAGATCTATCACCTATCACGGCATGGCAATCAACATCCAAAACGACCTGAGCATTTTCGATTTCATCGTACCGTGCGGGCTGGACAATGTCGAAATGACATCAGTGCTGAAAGAAACTGGCAAACACCACTCAATGAATCAAATAAAGCAAAAGTTAGCCGAACTGCTCATGAAGCACTTTTTATCGAACGAAAAATAGAATGCAGGAAGAAAACGCACAAAGCATGAAATCCAAAAGCCGCAGGCTGCCGCCCTGGCTCCGCAGGCGTTTGCCCGCCGGCGGCAGTTTCCAGCACACCAGGAAAGTCCTCGATTCCCTGGGTTTGCAAACGATATGCAGCAATGCAAATTGTCCCAATCGAGGCGAGTGCTGGTCGAGAGGAACGGCAACAGTTCTGATTCTGGGCAATATCTGCACGCGAAATTGCAAATTCTGCTCGGTAGCGGCAGGCAGGCCCGAACCGCCGGACAAGACCGAGCCGACTCGCCTGGCCCAGATGGCAAAACAAATGCAATTGAAATACCTGGTCATAACCAGCGTCGACCGCGATGATTTGCCGGACGGCGGCGCCGGCCACTTTCGCGATTGCATCGACAGTGTCAGGCAGCAGTGCCCGGATATGAAATTCGAGATACTCACGCCCGACTTTCGCGACTGCCAGGCCCGGGCCCTGAAAATTCTATGTGGCTCGCTGCCGTTCGTATTCGCCCACAACGTGGAAACGGTCCCATCGCTATACCCGGTTGCCAGAACCGGCGGAGACTATCAACTGTCCCTGAATCTGCTGAAAATGGCAAAGGAGCAATATAATGAGGTCCAGACAAAATCCTCAATCATGCTGGGCTTAGGAGAAACCGATGCCCAGGTCGAGCAGGTCTTGAGAGACTTGCTCAATGTCGGCTGCGATAGAATCACGATCGGCCAATACCTCAAACCCTCAAAGGATTCGCTCGATGTTGTCGAATATATTACTCCAGCCAAATTCGATTTCTGGAAGCAGAAAGCCATCGAACTGGGATTCTCATGGGTAATCTCCGGCCCGTTTGCACGCAGCTCATATTATGCCGAGCGTCAGAGCGCAAAATAACCAAGCTTTAACTGCATTCAATCATTTTTTATAGGACATTTTCCGGTTCATTCAAGACTCCATTAATAATTCATGAGGTTCGTAAACATCTTTGTCTATGTCCCAATTATTTCTTATACTTTAGTTAGCTCATAAAAGTTACAAAAGGACTTTCTAAGTGGTGTTTTTCCAATAAGGGGGGAGGAAAAATGGCACCCATAAGCAACTCAGCTCGCTCAAAAAATCGTGGGGCAGTTCTAATCATATCGATGATATTCGTAGTTATCTTTTCTGCTCTGGCTGTCTCGATGGCTGCAATGTCCGGCACCAATGTCCAGATCGCTGATAACCAGCGCAATGCCGATCGCGCCAGGGCCTGTGCCGAATCAGGATTTGACGTTATTCGCTTCTGGTTAAACCAAGTTTCAATACCTGGAACGACACTCGTGGCCGATAGATTCAATCAAATTGCAGGCTCGCTGCAAAACGAACTGACAACCAATTGCATCACAAATGTCGCTCCTTCCTATGATGGCTCAGCCATAACCATCCCGGGCGTAACGCTGGATTCCGCAAACGGGAGCAGTTTCTCCTCAACGATTACACCACTGGGTACCGAGACAGTCCAGATCGATGTCACCGGTACCTACGGCTCGATAACACGCACAATAAGAGTAAACTACGTTATCGGCGAGAGAGCAAACAACGTCTTCGACTTTGGCGTAGCAACCAAAGGCCCTTTGTCGCTGTCGGGTAATATCGAGCTCGAAGGCGTTAACGTTTCCGTTGAGGCGAGTGTTTATATCGAAAGCGAGAACTCCAATCTCGCCCTTTCGATCATCGGCAACTCGCAAATCGCCGGTGACGTAAGCATTGTTAATCCCATTGCCAGCGTAGACCTGCAAGGAGGCCAGGCCGGCATAGGTGGTGAAACAGGTCAAGACGCCGTAGACAACCACGTCTCGTTCGGTGTCCCACCGAGCGAGTTCCCCGAGCCCGATCCGACCCTGTTCGAGTCCTATGCCACATCCGTGGTCGATGCCAACACAGACACCTCCGCAGACGCAACTTTGGAGAATATCAGAATACTCGCTAACACCAACCCAACCTTCTCCGGCCAAGTGATACTAAAAGGCATTATCTATATCGAAACGCCCAACGTGGTTGAGTTCACCGGAGGCGCAGATGTCACCGGCATCATTATCGGAGACGGAGATATCCAAGACAATTCCGGCGTAAATCAGATCATATTCCGCGGCAATGTCGACAGCCACCCCGTCACCGAACTGCCTGAAGAGGCTCAATTCGATGGGCTTCATGATCAGACGGGCACGTTCGTAATGGCTCCAGGTTTTGACGTGTCGTTCGGCGGCAGTTTCAGTGCGCTATGCGGCGCGATAGCCAGCAACGGCGTAGAATTCTTCGGCAACGCCGGCGGGACAATCAACGGCTCGGTCATCAACTACTCCGACGAGGAAATGACGCTGTCAGGAAACAGCGACCTCTATTTCAACCGTTCCGGCACAACCGAAGTGCCGGCGGGATTTGTGCCCGAAATAGTTTTACAGTATAATCCATCTTCTTACTCGGAAGTGCTGATATAGACCGCCCTTTTCGCTTTTCGTAACACTGCCGGGCCTTAAAGCGTCACTTTGGCTGTATTAAACAGTTCTTATAGGTCATTCATATTCACATTTCCTTTACTCAAATCTTTCCAACCATGTTGCATCTGCAGATAATATTTCATATACTTTAACTGGAAAATAGAAGTTATTAGATACTTTCTAATTGGGGCTTTTCCTGGGGGGGAAAAATGGCACCCGTAAAAAAAACACTTCATCCAAAGCGCAAAGGCGCTGTACTTATCGTAGCAATGATTTTCGTTCTTGTATTTTCCGCTCTGGCTGTCTCTATGGCCACGCTGTCAGGCACGAGCATTCAGCTCGCCTCGAACCAGCATAAGATCAACGCAGCTTTATCCGCCGCCCAATCCGGCCTGGAATGCGGAAGATTCATCATCGCCAACACTCCTCTGCAAAGCACTCCATATAACACAGTCACTGAAGCCCAGGCCGATGTAGCATGGAACACACTTTGCGCCCAAGTCCAGGCCCAGCCCTGGGTAGGAGGAAACGCCGACGTGACGGCGACCCAAATTACCACACCTGCTGCCAGCTTCGGAGCTGCAAATGCTTCTTTTCAGGTCAGGTTTTGTCGAACCGATACTCATAAGGTCAAGATGGAAGGTATCGGAGCAGATGGGCAGGTTACAAGGCATGTCGCTTTAGATACGACAATTACAAAAGATAACGAAGTTCTGAATTATGCCCTCGCCAGCAGGGGCCGAATGTGGCTCACCGGAGAATCGACGATCCATGGGGATATCTTCAGCTCCTGGGATCGCCCGGAAATATCACCCTTCAACATGACCAGCGACTCAGCCGTGCTCGGCACCGTTAACACAGTTTTAACCCAAGAGCAAATTCAACCACAGAGTTACCAAATGGAGACGCTCGATGATAACGGTAATCCTGTTGATGCAAATGGCGATCCATTAGGCAGCAACTACGAAGAACGCTATTATAGCGATGATGACGAAATCAAGGCCTATCATGAAGGTATAAATTACGGACAACCATACGAAGACATACCGGGTATGGACATAGATGATTACGACACCGATGGGTATGATTCCGGTCTGGCAACTATACCTTCGTGTCCGTTCGAGCTCAGGGAGGTCGAATACTTCCCTCATGCTTCTTCGGACGAAGGTAGCTACAGTATGCCGAGGGACGGAACGCCGGGCAGTACATGGAACAAAAAGCTTACCCGTCATGTTTACGAGAACCAGACTTTTACCAACGCACGATTGCCCAACAACTACAATGCATTATTCAGAAATTGCACTTTCGAAGAGGTTCTATACATCGATTGCTCCAAGAGCGGCAGCTCATACTATAATAACGTCCGGTTTGAGAACTGCACTTACAATGGCGTGATCGTAAGCGATACGCCTGAAATATTCAAATGGGTAGATAATTGCCTCTACTTTACCGGTGCTGCCACCTTCGAAAATACATCCAGCATACAGGAAGCCACGATCCTCGCGCCACATTTCAACGTGAACCTCGGAAATACCAATCCAGAGCAAAGCGAGAATAATGTGCTAACCGGCGCGATCGTAGGGGGCATTGTCGACATACGAGGCAATGCACAAATTTACGGCACAATTATATCGATGTGCGATACGACGCAATGGCCGTCGGGATACGTGACAAATATTGGCGCCACTCTTGATGATGGAGGCTCCGAAACAACTGAGCTGGGCGACATCGGCGTGATCGGTATTACGCCGGACATGGATCAAATGCTGCCGAGCGGCATAACAAGCCCCATCGTTATTAAGCCTTTGAAAGACACTTATTCCGAGGGAGCATAACAGGAGCAAATCAAAAAAAGTGAATTGGAACAAAACTCTCGATTATATGAAAAGGTGAACAAAATGAAGGAGTTTGTTTTGAGTATCTTGGCATTCATATTGCTGGTGACGGTGTTTTCAATAGTCGCTTTAACAGCGAGCTGGACAGACAATTCCGCTGATAACCAGGTTAGTTATTTAAGCGACGACTCAAATGAGTCCAAACCCAACGGTGCCTCAGTTCGGAACCGAATCAACTACCTCAGCGACAACGCCGAAGTACCTGAGCCTAAAAATGCATTTACCGCCGCTTCTATCAGTCGCCCCGGCAATGATCCCAATGAGTCGGAGCCGGAAGCTGGCTCTACCAGTCACCGAGTGAAATACCCAAGGGTAGATTCTAACGACGGCAAAGGTTCCGAAGCCGACAAGGATGACTACGTATATTCGGACGATGTCGTGGAATAAATTATTCCTGCAATCGAACATCAATCGGATGGGACTATCACTGTCTTTTTTAAAAAAGAGCTGCCGTCGAGGATGGGGATAGTTTTGTATGCCCCGACGGCAACTTTAAATCTCACACATTAAAATGTTAAACTAATTCCTATGAGCCCGCTAAAGCGGCCAATCTG
>CAZSOR010000054.1:0-10669 GCA_964608395.1 uncultured Pirellulales bacterium | reverse complement strand
TCACACATTAAAATGTTAAACTAATTCCTATGAGCCCGCTAAAGCGGCCAATCTGGCGGCGACGTAGGCAGCGACGCCCAAGTTCTCGCCCTCAACCAATTTCTCAACATAATTATTCGTTGCGAACTGGATCGACTCGTCCATGGAAAAGCCCATTTCATTGGTCAAGATGCCGACATACTTCGCAAGGGCATCGAGGTATTCCCCAGCCGCTGCATATTGGCTGTTGCCTTCGATGTCATTAGCTATGGCATCGGCGATCGATGCCATCTGCTCCTCTGTCGGCGGTGCAGTGCTCGAAGCGAACTGGCTGATAACCTGTGCCAGGGCAGCCACACGGGTGCCGTCGACATCCTGCAAAACCGTAGCGGCCGCCTTTAACCTTGCAAACGCACGGTACGGCTGTATGTCTCTTGCAGAGGCCAGAGTGTTTGCTATCCCAATCTGAATCCTTCCTTCGTCGATTCCAAGCTCCTTTGCCACCCAGTTCGTCAAGGCCGGATAACCCGAAATTTCAAATGCTAATCTCTCGGGGACCGGTGCCGCCGGTATAAATGGCCGCATAGCTCCAAGCACAGGCTCAGGCTTGGGTTCAGGCCTTAATACCGGATTGTTTTCAAGGACCCAGGCCCTGTTAATATCGAGATTGCCTTCGCCGCGAAGCACGTAATCATTAATTGGTAACCAATCCTTCACCCAGGGCAAATTGGCAAAAGGCAGGGTTCCTTCGGCAATAGCCTGACCTAAAGTTCCAGTCCTGCGTGAGCAGACCTCCAGCCTGAATCCCTCCAGCCCGAATCCATATTCTCTAAAATAAGCTCCAAAATCAAAGTCCTTGAAATAGTCCAGGAAGAAGTCCGTGACAAAATCTTTGAATATACCAAAGTTTTCCCTAGCCCAACCCTCGAATTCTGATTCATGTTTAATATAACCAAGGTTGATAAGAGCCTGATTACCGGCGTTTTGAAAGCCCGCCAAGTTTATATTGTCCTCATAGTAGGAACCAAGATTTTCCAGGAAACTTCTGAACTCGTCGAGGTCTTCAAACCCGAACATCTGCTCTTCAAGACCTTCAATGCTGACTGTATCATAGGCATCGAGAACGACTGTTGCTCCTAAATTAAATCCGTTTTCCGGTCCATCACCCTCGGGAAGCACGGAAACAACGGCAATATCAGCGTTTTCAGCCAAAACGACATCGCCTTCGGTACTCTGGGCATATACCGCCACGTCTATTGGAAGTCCTGGTTCCCTATCGAATCCATCGATTTTCTCCGGTACATCCAGAAAACCTACGCCGGGCCGGTCGTCGATATACGAAAGAACAGGATTTTCTGCTATATAGGCCTCGCGAAGGCTCTTATAGAGTCCAAAGCTTTCCTCGCTCTCGAAATCACCTTCGGTATATCCGAGCCCATCCAGATAATCATAAAATCCTTCAAACGGATCAGCTATAAAGGGCTCGAATTGTGACCTCAGAAAATCTTCATAGGCCTCAAACTCGTCCCAATTGTCGATACCTTCAAGACTGTACCGTTCGGCGAAACCATACATTCCGTAAGCCCACGTGTTGGACTCCGAACCAAACTTCAGGTCTTCCGCGCTGACAAGCACGACAGCCGCCTTGCCCGGCCCGTAAGGAAGGTCAACGCCGGCGGCCTCGTTGAGCGGGGCATTCCAAATAACAAAAGGCCCGCACCCGTAAATTAAATCCCCGTACCACGACTCAGCGAACCAGGGACCATCTGACATATCCGCCCTATAAGTAATATCATCGGAGAAGCCCTCAATGGTAACATTGAGCTCATAGTCCTCAATATCCAAATCATATCCATCGCCGTTCGCCGTAGGAATATCAAGCCCTCTTACTTGAGGTCTCGTATATATCTTGCCCTGCTCGGAGATAATCGATACTCCGCCCTCGGCCCACGGCCACATCACAGGATCGCCCCATTCGTAGTCACTCTCAAAAAACAATTGAGCCCATGGGTACTCCTGATGTACTTCTTCTTCACCACGCATCCAACCGCGGGAAGTTATATCTCCGGCGATTTGAACGTCGCCAACGCTTTGCATATACAAGTTACCCGCAGTCAACACGGTGGGGTCACCATACTCTATACTACCCGGATACAGAAGATCTATGGCCGGATGGCCGTCGGAACTATCCCAGCCGGCGTACATGTGCAGCTCGCCCGGGGTATACTTACCTATCCAGCTTTCCGCGGTGAGTATGCCATTCTCGGCTGTTATGTACTGATTACCTTGCCATACCCACGCGCCACCTTCAAAAAAGACCCATTCTTGTTCGAAGTAATCCATTCTCCATCCACTGGCCGTTTCATCCCAGACCCATTCGCCGCCGAGAAGTACCAGCTGACTTTCTATATTAACATTCTGGCCGGCATAGATGTCTGCCCAACCGTAAATCCAGTCATACGCTGCCAGAGTCACATCGCCTTGTTCAGCCGTTATATCCTCCCAGGCCTCGATCGCACCTTCCCATGAATCAACAGTTATATCGCCCTCATGCGAGAGTAATTCTCTGGTCCGTATGTCATCCCAATCCGCAAGCTCGATGTCGCCCTTGGCCTCTGCTCCTAAGGACTCCCACTGGCCGGCAGCGTTTTCATCCTTGCCGTTTAGTGGGTGGGCCTCATGCACTACAGTTACCGAGCCTTCGTTGCTTATTAGCGTAAGGTCTGTTTCACCCTGATTGCTAAAGGTCCACTGGCCATCACCAAGGTCTATATCCAGGTCCTGCTGCAATGTCAGTGAGGTATCCTCATATACACTTATAGTGGTGTTTCCGGCATATATTCTGCCGTCATCAACGCCGTCCCCAGCTCCGGCTATAATTGTCAGTTCGGTCTCACCAGTCAACGTATTACATCCGGGGAAATTACTTTCATCGAGGTTATTTACGAGAATCACATCCTGGCCGGCTTGAAGCGTTACGCCTTTTTCCAAATAGTTGTCATAACTCGTATAGGTGTCGTTGTAAAGCACAAGATTTCCACCGGCGGTTACATCGCCGTCCAGATATATACTACCGGGCCAATAATTGCCCTGCTGATCCTCTCCGGTTACTGAAATCTCTATATCGCCGCCGGCATCGAGGGTGCTATAGGCATACACATCGCCCCAGGATTCGTAATTCGGTGTATCCGGTGAATATTCTGAATAACCAGCTCTGCCGGTTATCGTCAGATTACCGCCGGCATCCACAGCTTCTTCAAGCGTGATTTTATTGCCCATAATATCTATATCACCATCAGCAACGAGGGTACCCGATGCGTGCATACTGACTTGCATTGGCTCCGGAGACATATCTGCAATCAGAGTCATATCGCCTGTAACTGTAACATCTTCGTCGAGTGTTACATCTTCTTTTGCTATGGCTACAAGGTCGCCAACATTGGCGATAGCAGCCTGGGACCAGACGTCGCCGGCTGCAAGAACCAATTTACCAACCGGTGAACTAGCTTCTCCGACTATACCGTTGTTAGTAATAGTAACAACGTTGTCGCCTGGAAAGGCGACTAAGTCGGTGGCTAAGTTTTGAACGTCAACAATGACGCTGCTGCCGGGCTGACCGAGTCGCAGAGTGTCGCCGGCAGCCAATACTACAAGTCCGTCCGGACAAAAAATGGAACCATTGTTTATGACGTTTTTTCCTACGAGATAAACGCTATCAGTGGCTGTGATGGTGCCGTTATTCGTCACGTCACCGCTGCCGCCCGAGAATATCATCGGCTGCGTCGGATCACTTACGGCATTGCTGAAGTCCGTGTTTGACATTGCGAGACCGGAGGCGACCAACTGTGTGACATTAACAGTAGAACCCTCACCAAACATAACGCCGGCTGGATTAACGATGAAAATACGCATGCCTGCAGCGTTTAGGTCTCCGTTAAATTCCGTTAACTTTCCAGAAACTCTGTTTAGCACAGCGGAATTACTGAGGCTACCCTGTGCGAAATTCAGAGTTTCTCGACCAACATCGCCACCGGCTGTATCCAAACTGGTCCACTCTATAACCGACTGAACCTGATCGACTACAACGTTGGTCGCGTTTCCGACCTGAGTGACGGAACCGGTACCAACCGTAAATCCGTCCGCTCCGTTAACGATAGGCATAGGCGTGGCCATCACGGCCGGCAGTGACGTGTTCAAAACCATGCAACATGTCAGGAAGTATATGACAACCTTCCTAAAGCACCGCACTTTAATTTTTTTTCTTAAGCTTTCCATTATCCATCCCCTAAATAAAAGTAACAATTGTGTTAGACTTATCCCTATGCTGAGTATTAGGCCCAACCCCCCCGTCGGACAAACGTAATAATTACCCCCAAATAGATGCGTATTCTCAATATGTATTATTATATCTTTTACGACTCTGTTTGTCAAGAAGAAGTTTGCGATTTATTGCTCTGCGGCGTTTAGATCTTCATGAAATGTTCCATTCCAACCTGTGACAATTGGCATAATTTGTATACGTTCTCTTCATAGCAACCGCAACATGTCCCATAAATCCGAACAATTTACCGGTAGTTCCGGTATACAGGAAAAAATGATTAGATCCCCCGGAATAAATGAGTAAGAATGGAAGATTAAAACCTGACAGTTTTTTCCGGAGTCCGGCATAAATTTATAAGCAAACTTTTCACTTTTTGGCATTTTTTGATTGCTACGAAGCGGATAATCCTCCTGAATATTATCATACCGATACTTATTCTCGGATTTAACGCTTTATGCCAATGTAGAATATGCTTATAATAGATAGGCTGGTCGTATTTAACGCGATGAACCTAAATGAAGTGCCGGGCGGATTTTTCCACCGACTTTTTTTGTTTAATATTGGTTTTTTTACTTTATGGCAAGCTATTTGAAAAATCTGTTACCTTTTGGCGGCAATTGGTCGATTGAATTGATGGCGGAAGAGACCGCTCGCTTTGAGCCATATCTATACGACGACGACAATCAATCACAGGAGAACGGCCAAGCATTCAAATTACCGGAAGTCGTTGGCATCCTGCCGATTCGTAACGCCGTTGCCTATCCCGGCACGATAATGCCTTTAGCGATCGGCCGAAAAAAAAGCAAAGCATTACTTGCCGATACTGAACCTAACGAATCAATCATAGGACTCCTGGCGCAGCGCAATCCTGAAACCGACAGGCCGGATTTCGATAATCTCTATTCAATCGGAACCGCTATTTCAGTGCTGAAGGTCACAAAATTGCCTCAGGGTTCGATACATGTTGTGGTCCACGGCATAGTCCGCTTTAAAATAATAGAAAAGGTAGCAACAAAACCCTACCTGAAGGCAAGAATCCAGCCGCTAAGCACAAAAGTAAGAAAAACAAAAAAACTCCAGGCGCTCATCGTCAGCGTCCGCCAGGCTGCCAACCGCGTTATCACATTAAGTTCCAATGTTCCGGAAGAAGCGTCGGTTCTGCTGGAAAATATCGAAAATCCTTCCGCCCTGGCTGATTTTTTAGCGGCGAATCTCAGCCTTGACATCGCAAAGAAACAGCAGTTACTCGAAGAGCTCGACGCAGCCAAACGCCTCGAACAAATATCCCTTATTCTGGCCCATCAGTTGGAGGTACTTGAATTAAGTCACAAGATCCAGGGCCGAGTCAGGGAATCGGTAGATAAAAATCAGCGGGAGTATTTCCTACAGGAGCAGTTAAAGGCCATTCAGACCGAGCTTGGCCACAAAGATCTCAGAACTGAAGAGCTCAAGCAAGTCGCTGAGAACATCGCCAAAGCCAGGATGCCCAAAAAAGTGGAGCATGAAGCCCTTCGCGAGTTAGACAGATTAAGTAAAATACCGCCCGCTTCGCCGGAATACAGCGTTATCCGCACATACCTGGATTGGGTTTGCGAACTGCCCTGGTCGATTCAAACCAAAGACCAGCTCGATATAAACAAGGCCCAGCGGATTTTAAACACCGACCATTACAATCTGAGCAAGGTAAAAAAACGCATCCTCGAGTTCTTAGCCGTCCGCAAGCTAAACCCTAAAGGCAAGAGCCCCATCCTTTGCTTTGTCGGGCCGCCCGGCGTGGGCAAAACTTCGCTCGGCAAATCCATCGCCAGGGCAATGGGTAGAAAATTTGTCCGCATATCTCTCGGCGGAATCAGGGACGAAGCAGACATCCGGGGACATCGTAGAACGTACATCGGGGCGCTGCCCGGGAGAATCCTGCAGGAGCTGCGAAAGTGCGGAAGTAAAAATCCGGTTTTCATGCTCGATGAGCTGGACAAAATCGGCAGCGACTTCAGGGGCGATCCGGCCAGTGCCCTGCTGGAAGTGCTCGACCCGGAACAGAACTTCAATTTCACCGACCACTATCTCGACCAGCCTTTTAATCTATCTTCGGTCATGTTCATTGGGACTGCGAATTATACCGAGCCGGTCCCGCCGGCACTGCGAGACCGAATGGAAGTGATCGAGCTGCCCGGCTACACCGGGACCGAAAAACTCAAAATCGCAAAAAAATATCTCATCCCCCGCCAGTTCAAAGAGCATGGCCTTAGTAAAAACCGCTGCGGAATGAAAGACGACGCCGCACTCGCCATTATCAGAGGTTATACGCGAGAGGCAGGCGTGCGAAACCTCGAAAGGAATATCGCAGCCATCTGCAGGGCCGTGGCAACTGAAATTGCCAAAGGCAAAAAGAGACGGGCGACTATAGGCAAAAAAGACCTCGCAAAAATCCTGGGCCCGGTACGATTCGAATCGGAACTGGCATTGCGAACCGGAATACCCGGCATCGCAACCGCCCTGGCTTATACGCCGGTTGGCGGCGAGCTGCTCTTCATCGAATCTGCATCTATGCCCGGTAAAGGACTTCTACAATTGACGGGCCAAATCGGTGACGTGATGAAGGAAAGCGCTCAGGCTGCATTTTCCATCGTGAAGGCAAACGCAAAAAAACTGAAAATCGAGCCGGAACACTTCAGCAAGTTCGATTATCACATCCACGTCCCGGCAGGAGCAATCCCCAAGGACGGACCAAGTGCCGGTGTAGCAATGTTCACATCGCTGGTCAGCCTGCTGCTCGGCAAGCCCACCCGGCCGGACGTGGCAATGACCGGTGAAATCACGCTACGCGGCCTGGTCCTGCCCATCGGCGGCCTGAAAGAGAAAATCCTGGCAGCCAAACAGGCCGGCATAAAAACCGTCATCCTGCCCGCCAGAAACAAAAAAGACCTGCCCGAAGTCCCGAAGGAAGCCAAAAAAGGACTGAAATTCGAATTCGTCAAAAACACCGACGAAGCATTGAAAATCGCCCTGAACACCGACTGAATCCCCACTGCCACCCCCAAGGAAGAAACCGCCTATTGAGCTTCGTGTTTTACATGGGACTTTGAGGATTTGAATATGCCGAGACCCATTTTTGCTGATTCGAATGCAATTTTATCTTCAGGAATCTCTAAAGGATTTACCAAAATCAATTCCTCTATTTCCGTTCTACCAAAATTTGTGGGAAGAGCATAGATTTTGGAATAAAAGAATAAATCACACGTATGATAAGTCACTCCCTCGTATTTATATATGTTCGGATAAGACCCCAAATATCTCGGCTCTCTGAGATCTATTTTTAATTCTTCTTTTATTTCTCTTTTTATCGCCTCTTCGGCGGATTCTGCCGGATCCACAAAGCCGCCCGGCAAGTCCAGCTTGCCCTTGCCCGGGTCTTTGGTTCTCTCGATTAAGACAATCTTCTTATCGCATTCCAATATCGCTGCTACCGCGGCGGCGACATTGTGATAATAAGTGAAAGAGCAGTCCCTACAACCGACTTTTTTCATGTCACCGAAGAATATGTCACCTGACCCGCAGGACGGGCAGTAATTGAACGGTTTTATTTTTTCAGATAAGTGCATTAGCAAGCGGGCTCCCCAAGCATCATTTCAAGCTCGATCTCATCCCGCAATGGAATACCATCGGCTCCGGTTAACGGTACGGGTTTGAGGTTTCGCGCGAATTCGATCGCATTACGATTAATCTTAACCATCGCGAAGCCGCGTTTCTGATAAAAACGCAGCGCGTTCATATTGTCATTTGTCGTGACAAGCCACAGCCGCTTGCATCCGGATTCGTAGGCCGCTCCTTTAACTGCGTCAATCAGGCCTGTGCCGATACCCACGCAGGGCTGTAAACTGTCAAGGCTCACAACCTCGCAATCGCCGGCAACAATTTTATACGTCAGAAGGCCAACCTTTTTCTCTCCCTCTGTCGCGACAAAACCGGGCAGATTCCTGCAATGATATACTTCGTAGTGAGCAGCAACAAATTCCGCTCCCCACCTCTCGGTGATGAATTGCGCAATCCAGTCCCCATCATCTGAATCGACCGGACGAATAAAAATATCCGACAATATCGTTTCCCTTCAAACAAGTTTATCAATTATTGTTTAAATGACGATTCTATGAGTCATTGACAGCATTCGCCACCTTTATTACATCGGCCATTTCCGCCACGTCATGGACGCGAACGATAGAGACACCTGCCACGGCACAAAGGGCGACCGTTGCGGCTGTGCCGAAAATCCTCTCGGCGGGTTTTTCTTTGCCGGTGATATTGCCGATGAATCTTTTGCGGCTTGTGCCCACAAACACGCGGTAGCCGGCGACGACGAATTTATCGATATTTCTCAAGAGCAAAAGATTATGCTCCAAAGTTTTGCCGAAACCGATACCGGGATCGATGAAAATCATTTCTTTTGAAATACCGAATTTCTCGGCCCGCTTTGCCCGGCTCACCAGGAACTCCAGAACCTCGCCGACGACATCATCATATTTCGGCTCAATTTGCATCGTCGCCGGCGTGCCCTGCATGTGCATCAAAACAACGGGCACCTGCCGTTCGGCCGCCAATTCGCCCACTCGCTCATCGCTCAGAGCGGTAATATCGTTTATCATTCCCGCCCCCGCATCCAGAGCAGCCCGAGCAACTTCAAATTTGTACGTATCAATGCTAACCGGTACATCGGTCTTCTTGCAAAGTGCTTCGATGACCGGAACCACCCGCTGTATCTGCTCATCAACCGAAACCGAGTCCGAACCCGGCCGGGTTGATTCGCCGCCGACGTCAATAATCGCAGCGCCATCGGCTGCCATTTGCAGGCCGTGCTCGACAGCCTTATCGGGATCGAAGAATTCACCGCCGTCGCTGAAGGAATCCGGCGTCACATTCAACACGCCCATCACAAGACACCCGGCCGAAAAATCCAGCCTTCCCCTCGGCCACTCAACAACGTTTTCGCTGCAACTTTCGGCTTTTGCTTTTTTACTTTTCACTTTTGACTTCTTTAAATCCGATCCCGACCAGTTTTTTGGCCAAATTGGAGTTCGTGTCTTTGAGAATCACCCTCGTATTCTGAAATTCTCTTCGCACGGGATAATTCTTCCGCAGGCTGTCAAAATATTCGCCCCTGTTTTCCGCCGGCTTATCCAAAACACGCCGGAGTCTCGTATCGTCCTTGTCAATACGGTAGATTTTCTGCACAGCACTCAACAAGACATCCTGATCGTTGGCGATATTCGGATTGACCTTCAACTCCGGCACAGCGGGCTCGGGCAGAAAATCCTTCAGATCGAACTTCGGCTCCACGGCAAAATATTCGCAGGCCGCCTTGTATATCATAATCATTCCCGCAATCTTGCCGTCCAGCGAATAACCTGCGATATGCGGCGTGCTAATATCGACCATTTTCAAAAGTTCGATATCGATATCCGGCTCGTTTTCCCAGACGTCCAGCACGACAGCCCGCAGCCGCCCCGACCGTACGGCCGATTTCAACGCACCGCTGTCAACCACTCCGCCACGGGAAGCATTGACGAAAACGCATCTTTGCTTGAGCGATTTGAAGAACTTCTCATCAGCCAAATGATACGTCTTATCCGGACCTTCAAACGTCAACGGTGTATGGAACGTAATAAAATCACAATCGAAAAGCCTTGCCAACGACAGATACTTGGCATCGCCGGTTTGCCTTTGCAGGGGCGGGTCATTCAGATAAACGGCCATCCCCATGGCCTCACATTTCTTCGCCACCCTGCTGCCGACATTGCCCACACCAATAATGCCGATCGATCTGCCCTCCAGGTCGAGAGCATATCTTTGTCCGATATCGAGCAGCCCGGCAATAACATATTCGGCGGCCGAGTTGGCATTCGAGCCTGGCGCCGATGCAAAACCGATATTATTGCAGCCAAGGAAATCAATATCGACATGGTCGAAGCCAATAGTAGCGGTCGCCACAAAACGCACCTTGCTGCCGGCCAGCAGCTTTTCATCGACCGGCGTAATACTGCGCACAAGAAGAGCATCCGCATCGGCAACCACGTCCGGCGTTATTTCCCGGCCCCCGACAACCGTAACTTCGCCGATGGAAGAAAAACACTCTTTGACAAACGGAATATTCGCATCTGCAACAATTTTCATCATACTTTGTATCTCGTATTTCGCTTTATCATGCTAAAGCTCGAAACCTGCAATCTGCGAGCCGCAATCAGGACACTTCGAATCTTTTATACTATTAGTAGCGATTCTGTAACCAATACGTTCGATCAACATCCGGCCGCAATTATAGCAGAACGTACTTTCAGATGTCGAGCCCGGCACGTTGCCGAGATAAACGTAACGCAG
>CAZSOR010000053.1:12409-18808 GCA_964608395.1 uncultured Pirellulales bacterium | reverse complement strand
ATATGGTGAAGTGGCATGCCAAGGGGGTAAAGCTGGGCGATTCGAGATATGTCATTAGCCATTTGCAGCTCGGCCGAGTCGCTTCGAGCGACTGGTGCAATTGCAGGATACTCGACAGGATGATGCTATACGAGAGGCGAATCGAGAGCAGCATGACTAAGATGATGAACGAGCTTAAGAGGCAACAAATAATGCGGCGAATTGAGTATCAAGACGCAGATGAGCAGTACGAACCATCCCCATCCCTGCGGGATGAGGCTGCCACCCAGTGCCCGGCAGAGAAAAAAGTCGATTTGAAAAAACAAAGCCAATATGCCCCGGAACTAATGGGCGCAACGTCTTTTCTGAAAGGGGATTATGGCAATACACCGGCTCATGAGGCCGAAGAAAACAAAGCCAAACAAAGCCAATTAGAGCCAGTCAAGGCCGGTCTCAAAATCGCACCAGCCCTTGAAGGAAACCCGAGCACTCATTGCTCATCAAAGATTCAGGGTTGACTTGCCTTTGGGCAGGTCGAAACAGACCATAATGTCCGAGCCGTCGGCGTGCCAAGTGCCGCTTTTCAGTTGCAGTGGGGCGTTCACCCGGCTGAGTTCTGCGCGCTTGCCGGCGAGCGTTAATGTTGGCGGTGCCTGCGAACCGCCGCTAAGCCGCACGGTGAAACGCGTCGTGGCGAACGGGGCGGTGAACGTCACCTGCCGGCCCTGCTTGACGATCTGCGTCAGCTCTTTGGCGGCCCAGTAGCGCGCGATTTCGCTCTGTTTCATCCAGAGCAGGTTGTCGTAGCGGGCGTGAATTCGCCGGACGACTTCTTTGAAGATGTTGAAGCCGACTTCCTCGCCGTTGTAATAGACGCCGGGCCAGTGGCAGACGATTATCGCCGGCTCGCCCTTGTCGATGACCTCGGGCAGCCGGCCGCCTTTGAGGTCCTCGGTGATGTGCTTATCGACCGAGCCGCGGACAAGGCCGTCCCAGCCGCCGAGCCAGTCGCCCGTGCAGCCGATGATCGAGACGACGCACTTCGGATTGTCGCCGTCGAGGCCGGATGCGTACTGGACCAGGGGGGCGACACTTCGCTGGTCGGTGAAGAGGTCGCGGAAGTAATGCGGAATCTCGGCGTTGAATACGTCCCGGCAGGATTCGAGCGTGGCTTTGGCGAGGTTGTCGCGGTTCTGGCTGCCGAAGCCGCCGGGCGTTGTGATGCCTTCGCAGGGCAAGCCGACGTTCTTGAGGATTCTCAGGGCGTAGGCCATGTAGTCAGCGAGTTGATCGGCGGACTTATCCTGGCTCCAGCCGGCATTCTCCTGGTAGTAGCCGGTCCGCTCGGGATAAGGTCGGCCGGTTTTGGTGTTTATGACCCATGTGTGGCTGATCATCTCCGGGTGGATGTCCCAGTCGGGCATCATAAGCTCGCGGACGAGCTTTAGGCTGTCGTCCAGATCCTTCTGCGACCAACCGGGAAGGCAGCGGTCGAGCCAGCCAACACAGGCCGGGTAGGGGATGATGCTGTACTTGCCCTTGACGCCGTGCTCGTGACACCATTGGCCGAATTTGCGAACGAACGAATCGGGTATCTCGCGCGGCAGGCTTTTCCAGTCCTGCTTGTACCTGTCCGGCCAGGCCGTTGCGAAGTGCGGGATGCCGAAGTGAGCCATGTTCACAAGGCAGGTCGAGTCGTCGATAATCAGG
Source organism: uncultured Pirellulales bacterium (assembly GCA_964608395.1). Classification (GTDB taxonomy): domain Bacteria; phylum Planctomycetota; class Phycisphaerae; order Sedimentisphaerales; family Anaerobacaceae; genus JAFGPJ01. The sequence goes on along the minus strand of CAZSOR010000053.1, from coordinate 17,119 downwards.
CTGACCGGCACGCGGTTCTGCGGGTTGAGCACGGCCACGTCACCGGTCCGGCTCGGCCGAAGGCCACTGGGCTGGGCGCTCGCGGGCGTGCGGTTGATAGCAGAAGCCGCGGTTGCGATTGCCGCCGCCTTTAGAAAATTACGCCGATTGATTTGATTTTGTGGATGCATATTTGATTCTCCTATGAGCCTAAAAATGATAGATCATTTTGACAAACGCCGCTATGAACCACGCCGGCCCTCTGGCAGCCAGAGCTGCATTTACGCCTACTACAAAACAAATGTCAAGATTGCCCAATTTTACAGGGATGCCTGCAATTTTACAACCACCTGCCGCAAGAATTATGCCCTGTTTGCAGCACATTCGGCCAAAACACAACAGAGACGGATTAAAGCCTTGAATTCTGTGCCGTTCCAAGATAAAAATATGAGAGGGAAAAACACAGTAATCCCGGCTGCAACAATTTCAAAAGAAATTTTTATATTTTATCGAACCTGGTTGACATATAGGAGCTATTACTATATAGTAATGATTATGAATAGGACGAAAACTAAAATGAGCTGTGCCGAGATAGACGAAAAGATTCGCCGGTTCACGGGTCTGTGCAGAAAAACCGGCCTGAGGGTAACTCCACAGCGTATAGAAATATATAAGCAATTGATTAGCACAGATGAGCACCCTTCGGCAGAAATTTTGTATGAAAAGGTAAAAACAACGTTTCCGAGCATATCTTTCGATACCGTAAACAGAACGCTGCTGACTCTTAGCCGAATAGGTGCCGCTTCTGTAGTTGAAGGGTCGGGAGATGTCAGACGTTTTGACGGCGACCTGGAAAAACACCAGCATTTTAAATGCATCAAGTGCAAAAGAATCGTTGACTTTCACCACAAGCCCTTTGATGATATAAAGGTACCGGCAAGTATTGGAAAAAGATTTACAGTTCTGAGGAAAAGTATATACCTTGAGGGGATATGCGATTTGTGTAAATAGAGTGATTGTGTTGATTAATATTTTGGGAAAGAAAGGTATAAAATGGAACTTAAAGGAAGTCAGACAGAAAAGAATTTGTTAGCTGCTTTCGCGGGTGAATCACAGGCAAGGAACAGGTATACGTATTTTGCCAGCCAGGCCAGGAAAGAAGGTTATATGCAGATTTCGGCTATTTTTGAAGAGACTGCCAATCAAGAGAAAGAGCACGCCAAGCGGGAATTCAAATTTCTCAAGGGCGGCGAGGTGGAGATCACAGCGGCATTTCCCGCCGGCGTCATTGGCAGCACCGTCGAGAATCTGAAAGCAGCCGCCGCAGGCGAGCATTACGAAACAACGGAAATGTATCCCGAATTTGCAGCAGTTGCTGAAAAAGAAGGGTTCGATGAAATCGCAAAAGCCTTCAGGGCTATCGCCATAGCTGAGAAACGCCACGAGGAGCGATACCTTACACTGGTGAAGAATATCGCGGATGGTGTTGTTTTCAAGCGTGAAAAACCTGTACGGTGGGTGTGCAGAAACTGCGGCTACGTCCACGAGGGACCGGAAGCCCCGGATGCATGCCCAGCATGTGTACATCCCAAGAGTTACTTCGAACTGGAGGCCGCCAACTACTAAACAAGTATTAAGGAGTTGGAAAATGAGAAAGTCAGTCAGAAAACGAATTGCAGCAGTGAGTATCTTGGCGGTCGTGGCGATCCTTGCCTCGATTACGTATTCGCATTGCCAGATACCCTGCGGTATCTATAACGACCAGATGCGATTCGATACGATTGCCGAGCATATCACAACGATTGAAAAATCGATGAAGATGATTACGGAGTTGTCGGGCCACGACAAGCCGAACATGAACCAGCTTGTCCGGTGGGTTCAGAACAAAGAGGAGCACGCCGACGAAATCAGCCATATTGTCAGCTACTATTTTATGGCTCAGCGAGTGAAGCTGTCGGCGGAAGGCGATTCAAAGGCCCAAAACCAATACGTCAAGAAGCTAACCCTGCTTCATCGGATGCTTGTCTACTCGATGAAGGCCAAACAAACGACGGATCCGGCCAATGTTGAGCAGCTCAAATCTTCGCTGAATGAGTTTCACAAGGTGTATTTCGGCGAAAACGGGTAAAGGTCAGGCCCGGATCGAGAAAAGAGGTGGAATATGACAGAGGCGAAAAATAGCATCACAATTAGTGGAAATCCGGTGGCACTGGTGGGCGGCGGTCCTGGTGTCGGTGAACCGGCGCCGGATTTCGAGGCTGTAGCCAATGACATGTCGTCTTTCAAGCTCTCTGAGCTCCATGGGAAAGTGCTTGTCATTTGCTCTGTAGGGTCGCTTGACACGTCGGTTTGCGATACCGAAGTACGTAAATTCAACGAGCAGGCAACATCACTTGGCGACGATGTAGCCGTTCTGGTGATTAGTATGGACCTGCCGTTTACCCAGACGCGGTGGTGCGGGGCGGCGGGCGTTAAGAACGTCCAAACCCTCTCAGACCACAAAAAGGCGGACTTCGGCAACGCGTACGGGGTCCTGATAAAAGATCTGCGACTTCTGGCCCGGACTGTATTTGTTGTAGACAAAAAGGGCGTGATTCGCTACATAGAGATCGTTGACGAGCTTTCCCATGAGCCTGATTATGAAGCAGCACTAAAAGCGGTAAGAGAAATCGAAAGATGAGACAACTGAAGCCAAACGTATATACGGTCGGGGCGATCGACTGGGATGCAAGATTATTCGACCGGCTGATTCCGCTGCCGGATGGTACAAGCTATAACTCGTACCTCGTACGCGGGACTGAAAAGACTGCATTGATTGACACGGTCGATCCGGCGAAAACTGATATCCTGCTCGGAAATATTGCCGGCGCCGGTGTAGACAAGCTTGACTACATTGTGGCAAATCACGCCGAGCAGGACCATTCAGGATCTCTGCCCGATATGCTGCTGCTGTATCCGAATGCAAAGGTGGTGACGAATCCGAAGTGTAAAGAAATGCTGATGGATTTGCTCGGCATCGAGGATGAAAAGTTTGTCACCGTCGAGGATGGGCAGGAGATATCATTGGGCGACAAGACGCTGAAGTTTGTCTATACCCCGTGGGTTCACTGGCCGGAGACGATGAGCACGTACGTCCCGGAAGAGAAAATACTTTTCTCCTGCGATTTCTTCGGGGCGCATCTTGCCACGAGCAGCTTGTTTGTTGAGGATGAGGCGGCTGTCTATGAATCGGCCAAACGATATTATGCCGAGATTATGATGCCGTTCGGAAGGCAGATCAACGCCAATCTCGCCAAGCTCGAAAAGCTGAAAATTGAGATGATCGCTCCAAGTCACGGGCCCGTATACGACAGGCCTGAGTTTATCATTGACGCTTACAAAGACTGGGCCTCCGACAATGTTAAGAACGAAGTTGTCGTCGCTTATGTTTCGATGCACGGCAGCACGGGCAAAATGATTACGCATTTTGTCGAGGCCCTGATAGAAAGCGGCATTAAGGTAAGACAGTTCGAGCTTGCGACGGTCGATATCGGCAAACTGGCGATGGCCCTTGTCGACGCGGCAACGATCGTGATAGGTTCACCAACTGTTCTGGTCGGACCGCATCCGTGTGCGGCTTATGCCGCGTTTCTGGCCAACGCTCTTCGGCCCAGGACCAGGTTTGTTTCGATCATAGGCTCCTACGGATGGGGCGGCAAAATGGTCGAGCAGTTGACAGCGATGATGCCGAATATTAAAGCTGAGATTCTTGAGCCCGTGCTGGCAAAAGGCGAGCCAAAGGAAACCGATTACGCCGCCCTTGACAGACTCGCTGAAGAAATTCTGGCCAAACACAAAGAAGCCGGAATCGTTAATTAAAATTCTCAAATTATGAAAGGGATTGATTATGGCTAAGAAACTACAAATCTATAAATGCAATATGTGCGGTAATATTGTTGAGGTGCTTCACGGAGGTGTCGGAGAACTGGTCTGTTGCGGCAAGCCGATGGAGCTGCTCGACGAAAAAACCGCCGACGCCACCACGGAAAAGCACGTCCCGGTGATCGAGAAGATCGAAGGCGGCTACAAGGTCAAGGTCGGTACCGTGCCGCACCCGATGACGGAAGAGCATTTAATCGAGTGGATCGAACTGTTAGCTGACGGCAAAGCTTACAGACAATTTCTGGAGCCGGGAGCCGCACCGGAAGCAACATTCCATATTGAAGGAAACTCGGTTAGCGCAAGAGAGCACTGCAATGTGCATGGGTTATGGAAGGGATAGGCAATGATCAGCAAAAAAATGGAAAAAGCTTTGAATGAGCAGGTGAATGCCGAGCTGTTTTCCGCCTACCTGTACCTGTCGATGGAAGCCTATTTCAAGTCTCTGAATTTGAATGGCTTTGCCAACTGGATGAGAGTGCAGACGCAGGAAGAAGTCGCGCACGCCATGAAGATTTACGGATTCATCGACGAGCGGGGCGGCCGAATCACACTGAAGGCTATCGACGGGCCACAGACAAAATGGGATTCGCCGCTGGCGGTGTTCAAGGATATTTACAAACACGAGCAGAAAGTCACGAGCCTGATTAACAACCTGGTGAATTTGGCGATTGAAGAAAAAGATCACGCGACCAACACCTTCCTGCAGTGGTTCGTCAACGAGCAGGTCGAAGAGGAAGCATCCGCCGACCAGGTAGTCCAACAGCTCAAAATGATGGAGAAGGCGCCGGGTGGAATGTTTATGCTCGACCG
>CAZSOR010000053.1:0-12309 GCA_964608395.1 uncultured Pirellulales bacterium | reverse complement strand
CACATTACTGTTTTACTGAAAAAGCTGAAGTCTCTCGTATAGCTAAATAAATTGCGGCATCATTTGAAATTCTAACTGACTGACAAACGAAGAATGACTATTTGTTCGGTTATAAATTAGCACCTGGGCCTGAGACTACGAAGTGCAAATGAATAGCAATAAACCGTAGAGTATGGTTCAGATTGAAATTCGTTCAGAAAGGAGTTTAGAAAATGAGTGATAAAAAAAAGCTAACTACCGCATTCGGAATTCCGGTTGGCGACGACCAGAATTCCATGACGGCCGGCAGTCGCGGACCAGTCCTGATGCAAGACGCTCATCTTATGGAAAAACTGGCTCATTTCGACCGTGAACGCATCCCCGAGCGAGTTGTGCACGCCAAGGGTGCCGGAGCAGGCGGTTATTTCGAAGTAACCGCGGATGTAACTAAATATACCAAAGCCAGGTTTCTTTCCAAAGTTGGTAAGAAGACCGAGGTCTTTGCCCGATTTTCCACCGTAGGTGGCGAAAAAGGCTCGGCCGACGCCGCCCGCGATCCCCGTGGATTCGCAGTCAAGTTCTACACGAAGGATGGAAACTACGATTTCGTGGGCAACAATACGCCGGTATTCTTTATACGGGACCCTCTCAAGTTTGCCGATTTCATCCACACCCAGAAACGGCATCCGGCTACTAACTGCCCCGATCCCGATATGTTCTGGGATTTTCTTTCGCTGACTCCCGAATCAATCCACCAGGTTACTGTTCTGTTCTCCGACCGGGGCACGCCGGCTACTTTCCGCAATATGAACGGCTACAGCAGTCACACTTACAAATGGTACAATAAAAAGGGCGAGTATTTCTGGGTGCAATATCATTTCAAGACCGACCAGGGGATAAAGAATCTTACGAGAGAGGAAGCGACTCGTTTGGCAGGTGAGAATCCCGATCACGCCACAAAAGATTTATATGAAGCTATCGAGCGGGGCGAATATCCGAGCTGGACGCTGCAGATGCAGATTATGACGCCCGAGCAGGCAAATGATTATCGATTCGACATCTTCGATATAACCAAGGTTTGGCCCCACAGCGATTTTCCGCCGATCGAGGTCGGCCGCCTTGTCCTGAACCGCGTCCCGAAGAATTACTTTGCCGAGGTAGAGCAAGCCGCCTTTGGCCCCGGCAATCTCGTGCCGGGAATCGCCGCATCGCCGGACAAGATGTTGCAAGCCCGAATCTTCTCGTATCACGATGCGCATATCCACCGTTTGGGGCCGAACTATCACCTGATACCGGTAAATTCGCCCAAAGCCGCACCGGAGAAAAGCTACCAGCGAGATGGATTTATGCGTGTTGACGACAACGGCGGCTCCGGCCCGAATTACTGGCCCAACAGCGAAGGAGGCCCGGCACCGGATCCTGATTCACTTGAGCCGCCCTTCGATGTCTCCGGCCAGGCAGCCCGCCAGGCTTATGCGCACCCGAACGATGATTTCGTGCAGGCCGGCAACCTTTACCGTGACGTTATGACTGACGTGGATCGCGACCACCTTATCGGAAACATAACCAGCCATTTGAAAGGTGCTAAAAAACGAATACAACTGCGACAGACCGCAATATTCTACAAAGCTGACCCGGACTACGGCTCGCGTGTGGCAAAAGAGCTGGGCCTGAACATCAAGAAAGTTGAGAAGCTGGCTGCAATGTCCCCGGAAGACAGGGCAAAAGCTACGGCCCAAGGTGCCTGAGCATCGATTATGTATATAAAACGTATTTGAAGATTGCATAGACACGACTGAAAGGAAAATAATAATGGTTATGCCTTTTAACGCTGATGAAGTTTTTGAGATGGCCGAACAGATTGAAAGAAACGGAGGCAAATTTTATCGTGCCGCAGCAGAAAAGTTCCCGGTGGTGAGCGATATCTTTCTCGGCCTTGCCGCGATGGAAGACGAGCACCTTAAGACTTTTGCTAATATGCGGGCGGAGCTTTCCGCAGCAGAAGTTGAAGAGCCGGTTTTCGATCCCGATGGACAGGCACAGATGTATCTGCGCGTTATGGCCGACGGTAATGTTTTTGATGTCAAGGCCGATCCTGTCGAACAGTTGGCCACCAGGAATACGCCCGAAGACGTTTTGAAAATGGCAATTGGTGCTGAAAGGGACTCGGTCGCTTTTTATGTCGGCCTGAAAGAGGCTGTCTCCCGCAAAGCCGGTAAAGATAAGATTGATGACATCATCAAGGAAGAAATGGGCCATATCGTTATATTGAATGAGAAACTGCAGGATTTAACGTAGCGAAAGCACAACAGCCCGGGAAGGCAGCATAATGACCGTTACATTTAACGCTTTTGAAGTATTTGAAATTGCCGAGCAGATCGAACGAAACGGCACAAACTTTTACATTCGAGCGGCGGAACTTTTTGACGATCCCGGCATCTGCCAAATGTTTCTCAGGCTGGCGGAATGGGAAAAGGAGCACGAACAGACTTTTGCCCTGATGAAGCAGCAGCTTTCGGAACAGAGCCGGCAGGGAAAACCTTCGGAAGCTGACGATTTACTGCCCGATCCGAGGGTCATGGCGGGCCTGGCCGTATTTGGAATCAGGTCGGATCCCGCCGGGGAACTGCGGGGCAAGCAGGAAAAAATAGATATTATCCGAAGGGCCGTGGAGAAGGAGAAGGACTCAATCGTTTTCTATCACGGCCTGAAGGAATTCGTCCCTGACGGAGCCGACAAGAACAAAATCGATGATATAATCAAAGAAGAAATGGGGCACATTGTGACCCTCGACCAATCATTGAAAGAAAATGAGTAGCCCAATCGGTTTGGGAAAACACGGATGTTAGACCTGGAATCTCTGTATAAATTAAACTATCCAATGTGCATAATCTGCTCGAAGAAGGACGGCAGATTCGACGGGTGCATTGTCAATACCGTATTTCAGATTGTGCCTGAGCCGCCGATGGTCGCGGTAAGCGTCAATATCGAATGCCTGACCCATGAGTACATTACAGACAGCAGAGTTTTCACAGTGTCCGTTTTGGCTGAGCGCACACCGTTGGAGTTTATCGGTAAATGGGGCTTCAAATCCGGTAGAGATACGGACAAATTCGAGCAGGTAAAATACAAGACAGGCCTGACCGGCATACCGATTGTGCTGGATAACGCGGCGAGTTTTATCGAAGCCGAAGTGGTCGAGGCGATTAACGTCAAAACACATACGCTCTTTATCGCCACGATCATTGCGTGTGAAACGATCGACGAGCAAAAAATACCGATGACCTATACCTATTACCGGGATGTAAAAGGCGGCAAAACGCCGAGGACCGCGGCGACTTATATAGCAAAGAAAAAATCAACAGAAACATTAAAACAAGGAGCTAACAACATGAAAAAGTACAAGTGTCTTATGTGCGGCTACATTTACGATCCGGCAGTCGGCGATCCCGACGGTAACATTAAACCAGGTACGGCTTTTAAGGATTTGCCGGATGACTGGGTTTGTCCGGATTGCGGCGTGGGTAAAGACGAATTCGAGCCGATCGAGGATTAACCGCTGCTGCATACCGGCGGTGTCCGCAGCTTGACACCGTATAATATTAAGGCTATTCTTATGAAGGAAATCAAACCTTCGGTACAAAACGGAGATGGTTTTTGTGCACAAACCGCGGCTGGCCCCAGCGCCCTTGTTGTCTTCGGGGCATCCGGTGACCTTACTCACAGAAAACTGCTGGTCGGCATGTTCAAGCTTTTTACCGAGAACCTGCTGAGCGACAGATTCTATCTGTTGGGTTGCGGCCGGAAAAAATTCTCGGACGAAGATTTTCGCAGCAAAACCGAGAAGTCTATACGGGACAGCTCCGACTTTTTATCCTCGAAACAATTGGATGATTTCGTGAGCAGGATGTATTACATAGACGGTGACTACGACGATGCGAGCCTGTACGAACGTATCGCTTCGAGGGTCGCGGAGTTAAACCAAATACACGATGTCGATGGAAATCTCGTGCTTTACCTGGCGGTTCCTCCTTTCCTGTACGCCACGATTGTCGAGCATCTCGGCTCCACAGTGCTGGCCTGCACAAAAGAAACCGGTGCGGAAGATCAGGTTAAGCTGGTAGTCGAAAAACCTTTCGGCAGGGACCTCGGCAGCGCAATGGACTTAAACAATTATATAAGTCGCTGCTTCAAAGAGTCTCAGATATATCGAATCGACCATTATCTGGGCAAGGAAACCGTCCAGAATATCCTGATGCTACGGTTCGCCAATGCCATCTTCGAGCCGGTCTGGAATCGAAACTATATCGATAACGTCCAAATCACAATTGCCGAAACTGACGGAGTGCAGCACAGGGCGGGATATTACGACACGTCCGGCGCTATTCGTGACATATTCCAGAACCATATGCTTCAGATGGTTACTTTAGTAGCGATGGGACCGCCCATATCCTTCGAGGCTGACCGTGTTCGTGACGAGAAAGTCAGACTGCTGCGATCGATCCGGCCGTTCGATGTTAATAGATTGGACGAATTTTGGGTGCGAGGACAATATGGCCCAGGCTCAATCCTTGGCAAAGAAGTCAAAGGCTATCTGGACGAAGAAGGAATCAGTCCGGATTCGAAAACGGAAACATTTATCGCTGCTAAACTGTTCATCGACAACTGGAGATGGCAGGGGGTTCCTTTTTATCTTCGAACCGGCAAGAGACTGGCGATAAAAGATACGGAGATCGCGATTACCTTCAAAAAGGTGCCTTATTCGATGTTTTCTTCGATCGGTATTGATGAGTTACCTTCAAATGTTCTCGTGCTTAAAATCCAGCCGGAAGAAGGAATATCGCTGAGGTTTCAGGCCAAACGGCCCGGCTCGAAAATCTGTATGAGCACCCTCAACATGAACTTCAGTTACAAAAGCGTCTTTTTAGTTGACTTGCCCGAGGCATATGAGAGATTGCTTCTCGATTGTATGGTTGGGGACCAGACGCTTTTTACGCGACAGGATGATATCGAAATCTCATGGCAGCTATTGACGCCGCTGTTGCAGGCCTGCGAACAGGATGAGTCGGCGCCTTATATTTATCACGCCGGCAGTGAAAGTTTCGCTCAAGCCGACGCTCTGATTGAAAACGACGGCCGGCAGTGGCGAAGACTTCTCGCCAAGTCGATGTATGATACTTATCAATGAAATCAGGAGCAACTCAAAATGTCCGACCAAAAAACAAAAGGCCGAACATCCTATGACATTTCAATCGTCAGACCTCAGATGAATAGCGAGGATTTCGAAATGAGAGGCCGGGACATGGAGCCGGCAAGACTTAAGGCCATCAAAAAAGGACTGCTCACGCTGCATGCTCTGGAGCTTATGGCCATAACCATTTACAGGTTTCAAATCACGAGCGAAAATTGCCAATTCAATCGCCAGTTGATAGCGGCGATGTGTAACGAGATGACTCATTACCAGGATTTTCAGATCAAACTTTATGAATTTGGCTTCAAACCCAGACTAACCAGGGTGGCGTTCTGGATTGTCGGTTTCATGTTCGGTTTCGGTTCCCGGCTGTTAGGCAGAAAGACAATTCTCAAAACAGGAATATGGGTCGAATCAAAAGCGGTCCAGCATTATGCCGAGCTTCTTGATACTATCGATTGGGATAAAGTTACTCGTAAGATCATTGAAAAAGACCAGGTTGATGAAGATGGTCATATCAGCAAATGGAAGAAACTGCTTGAAGAAATCAACAAATAAAAAGTAGAATTAGTGAGAATTGACAAACGGTATATCGTCTTATTTGTGCAGAAAAGATGTGTGTAACTTGAATTATGGTATCGCAGTTTTAAGGAGATAAAAATGCCTGAATTTGGAAATCCATTTAGTGGACTTGCAGAAGATCGCAAGCTGACAGACGCAGAATTAATTCGTGCCATTCGCTTTATGGTATCGGCCGAATATGAAGCGATTCAACTCTACATGCAACTGGCAGAATCGACTGACAACAAATTGGCCGTGGATGTGTTAAAAGATATTGCCGACGAAGAGCGTGTTCACGCCGGAGAATTCTTACGGCTGCTGCACGAACTGGCACCGGACGAGGAAAAGTATTACACTGAAGGCTCCGAAGAAGTACAGGAGATGATAGGCGAGCTAAGTAAGGACAAGTAAGGCCATTAGCCTGCTCAAAATCACTTATAGACGTTGCATTTGGAAGTCCTGGATTTTCTTAAAGGTTCTTGGGCGAAATGTGATTCAGTTAAGCAATCCCACAATCGCTGTTACGGGATAGTCAGAAGTGTAGGCAAAGGCTTCGTGAAAAACCATGGAGATTCAAAACGTATTATTCGCATTCGGATTAACTTTATTTGCGGGCCTGTCAACCGGGTTCGGCAGTGTTTTGGCGTTTTTTGCCAGGCGTACGAACACTAAGTTTCTTTCCGTAGCTCTCGGCTTTTCCGCTGGGGTAATGATTTATGTCTCGTTTGTCGAGATATTTCCCAAGGCAAAAGACTCTCTCGTTGCCGAATTCGGCCCGGCCGGTGGGTATTGGGCGACCGTTCTGGCATTTTTTGCCGGAATTGCTCTTATCGCCATTATCGACAAGCTGGTGCCCTCGTTCGAAAATCCTCACGAGGTTCACAGGGCCGAGGAAATGGACATGCCTGAAAAGGCTGCCAAATTCAAGAAGCTTTACCGGATGGGCCTGTTCACGGCGTTGGCGATTGCCATCCACAATTTCCCGGAAGGTCTCGCTACTTTTATCAGCGCACTGAGAGATCCGAAACTCGGTATCGCGATTGCTGTTGCCATAGCGATACATAATGTTCCCGAGGGCATTGCCGTTTCAATCCCCATATTCTATGCAACGGGCAGCAGAAAAAAGGCTTTTGTCTATTCGTTTCTCTCCGGATTAGCCGAGCCGGTCGGAGCGTTGGTTGGCTACGCGATTATTTCTTCGTTCATTAACGACATCGTATTCGGCATTCTCTTCGCAGCAGTGGCGGGAATCATGGTCTTTATCTCGCTTGACGAGCTGCTGCCGACCGCCGGCGAATACGGCGAACATCATATGGCGGCTTACGGATTAGTCGCCGGAATGATGGTGATGGCTGTGAGTCTGCTGATGTTCGTATAAACAGCCGGATAATTTTAATCAACAATGTAAAAAAATATTAGGAAAGGATACTCAAATGCTGCAGGATGGCGATAAGGGAGTGATTATTCAACGAGACAAACAAACCTATGCCGTAGCCCCACATGTCCCGTGCGGAGTTATCAAGCCGGAAACACTTCGCAAACTTGCGGACGTGGCTGAAAAATACAATGCACAGGCTCTGAAGATTACAAGTGCCGCCCGGATCGCTATAGTTGGCGTGAAGGAGCAGGACGTGGAGAGCATCTGGTCTGAGCTTGGAATGCCGCCCGGCGCCGCTGTAGGGCTGTGCGTCAGAAGCGTCAAAGCCTGCCCGGGCACGACGTTTTGCAAGCGTGGCCAGCAGGACAGTCTGACGGTAGGCCTTGAGCTGGACAGGAAATATCACGGCACAGAGTTGCCGGGAAAACTAAAAATCGGCGTTAGCGGCTGCCCGAATCAGTGCGCCGAGACCTGCATTAAGGATATTGGGCTGGTTGGAACGCTCAAGGGCTGGAGAGTGCTGGCCGGAGGCAACGGCGGCGCCCGCCCGAGGCTGGCTCAGGAAGTAGCCAGGGACCTTTCGACCGAACAGGCCCTTGATATCGTTGACAAAATCGTTGAATTTTATAAATCGAACGGCAAAAAACATCAGAGACTCGGAGCGATGATTGAAAAAATGAGCATCGAAGAATTTAAGGCGGCGGTAGTCAGTGAGTAAACGCACCGCTCAAATTAAAGATGTTCTGGAAAGACTGTACGAAAGGTATAATCGCCGTGAATTGATAAGCCCCGATCCTTTGCAATTCGTGTATCGCTACTCCAATCCGGTTGATATGGAAATTGTAGCGTTTCTGGCTTCCGCTCTTGCCTATGGCAGAGTACAACAAATCGAGAAAAGTCTGACCACTCTGCTCGGGCGGATGGGGCAGAGCCCATTCGAGTTCGTAATAAATTTCGACAAGGACAATAGACAAACGCTGAAAAATTTCAAGCACCGGTTTACTACCGGCGACGATATATCTGATTTGTTGACGCTGCTAAAGAAGGCCATCAACCGGTGCGGAAGCATAGAGCAGTATTTTGCCCTGGGCTATAATCCCGGCGACAGCAATATTATTCCGACACTATCCAAATTCTGCAATTCCCTTTTGGACATACATACCGCCGGAAGCAAGCGGCAGCCTTCCCGCGGGCTGAAATACCTGTTAGTAAGTCCCGCCGGGGGAAGTGCTTGCAAACGGCTCAATCTTTTTCTACGATGGATGGTGCGGGACGATGATGTAGATGCCGGGCTATGGAAGTCGATTGACAAGGCCAAACTCATTGTTCCCGTTGATGTGCATATGAGCCGGCTATGCAAAATCCTGGGCTTCTATAGCCAGAAAACAGTTTCTTTATTGACCGCAGTAGAAATAACGGAAAGTTTTGCCGAGATAGAGCCGGACGATCCGGTAAAATATGATTTCGCGCTGTCCAGAATCGGCATTGTGGAAAACTGTGATGGCAACGATCGGCCGGCTTGTCGGGATTGTGAGTTGTTTGAGTTTTGCCGTCGCAGCTCATGGAAACAAATGAAGTTGAAAAAGGTAAGGAGTGTTAATGTGTAGTGCGACAGAAAAGATCAAAGTGTTGTTTCTTTGTACGGGCAATGCGTGCCGCAGCCAAATGGCGGAAGGCTGGGCCAGACACCTGAAATCCGATATAATCGAGGCCTTCTCCGCGGGCGTCATGCCGGCTGGAGTCAGCTCAAGAGCGATAACCGTAATGGCCGAGGCGGGAGTTGATATTTCGTCACAAATTTCCAAGCATGTCGATGATTATATGGCAATTGATTTCGATTATGTTATAACTTTATGCGATTACGCAAGTGAGAAATGTCCCGTATTCGGCGGCAAAACCAGGGTGATTCACAGGCCGTTCGAGGATCCTATGATGGCCCTGGGAAGCTCAGAGCAGGTCATGGCGACTTTTCGAAAGATAAGGGACCAGATCGGGGAATTTGTCGAAACGCTGCCGGAGAGCCTGGCGGTTGATGCGGGAGCGTCTAATGAACGGAGTGAATAAAGAATGAATTCGAACGAACTGGAGAAATATTCGTCCGCGATAACCCTGTCGGATATGGAAATCTTCGTATTTCCTGAATTGGTGTACAGCTTGCTTCTGGCGAATATTATGAGCCCGATTATCTGGCAGTGGCGAGAGCTTGACTGCTTCAGGAAGCTGGACGGCAAAAGCACATACAGAAAGTTGATGCGGCTCAAACAATTCATCATCGATGAGTTCGAGTTCAATCTGGATCTCGAAACGTGGGGCCTGACGAACCAGGCCATGGAGATTAAACGGTTTGAGAAATTCATTTCGCCAGACGATATTTCCAGGAGCAATGCCCTGTTCGGCTACCAGGGCGACAAATATTATTTTGATGTGGATATTCGCCGGCACTTCGGGCTCGATAAATACGACAGCGACATCATCCCATACTGGAAGACCGAAACCCTCGAGGCGATGAACGCATTTCGCTTTAAAGAAGGCTATAAGACGGCGGCTGGCGAATGCGTGTCGCTCGCGGCTTTGTACGCCGCGGCGGCATTTGTCGTCTGTGAAATCCCCCTTGAAGACATCTACATGATACTAACTCCTCTACACTCACAAAATTTCATCGACATACAGGATGGAATTCTGACCAATAACAGAAGGCTCGTCACTAAAACGATGTGGTTCAACGGCACCGCCATTTCAAACAAGGCACAGCGGGCGCTTCGCAACGAAAATATTACGATAGTCGCTCACAGCAGCGGTTATGTGCATTGCCTCTACAAAGACGCAACGATCGACAAAAAACGCTATCAGGAATTCGGCGGTAAGCTGGATGCTTATTTGTCGACCGATCTTTCGCTCGAAGTCTTTGCGAATTTTATGCGATCGAACCAAAACTATCAAAAATATTTCCAGGTCTGCCGTGAATGTCATGGCCAGCCGCAATTTGTCAAGGCTGAGACACTTTTCCTTTACGAGCACGGCAGCAATTTCAGGGTGGCCGACAAGACGTTTGAAAAATTGATTGCCGAAGTATCCGATGAAGATTTTGTTCCATATCAACTGCCCGGCAGAATTCGCTGTGACGAACTTGACGAATTTATACAACAGCAGAAACCCGACCTTCGGACCGATCAGGGCAAATCCGCCCTTCTAAAATTTATTGAGCCCGTTGTTCCTGACACTCAGAGCTTTATGGACGACCTGGTTGACTTTTTACACACGGAAGCGAAGCTGCCGGGTCAGGACAAAAATTTCCTGCCCCCCGATCCTATAGAAATATCTCCTGAGCAGGGCAGGGAGCAGATTATCGATTACCTGCAACGAAAACGACAGAGCAACACAACTGCGGATCTCGCTTTTTACGCCTATCGCGACATGGAAAGCTGCCGCTGGGCTCCTTTTATCAAGGCTGCATTGGAACGCAATCCAGTCTCGATAAACATGGCCAACTCGATGACGGTCGAAAAAGTTTACGAATGGCTCGGAGAAATGCCCAAAAAATCGATTTACGATAGCGGCCGACTGGCACAACCCGACGAAGTGGCAAACTACCGTACCGGCGACGGCCTCGAAAAGGCCTTCCTGCTGGCTAATGTAATCCACAAAAGAAACCCTAAGCAGGATATGGAAATCATCGCAGACAAGAATAATGTGATCTTAAAAGGGCGGAACGAATACCGATTCACATCAACGAAAGGTCTTGAAAAGAGAATTCGTATCGATGCCGCGGAGGTCCTCCGTATCGTCGAATAATGAACGGTATGACCGACAGAAGTAGATTCACTGATTATTCAATTCGTACCGGCGGAAAAATATTTTAACAAAATTGTCTTTTCCGTGTTGACAAAGCGAACAAGTAGGACTATATTTGTCGTATTGAACTAAATAAGTCTTATTTAATTGGTGTCTAATGATAACTTTATTAATACAGGCAGGGCTATTATGGATGTAGTAAGACGCAATACAGATTATGCCGTTCGTTTGATCGTACATCTTGCGAAGCACTATGGAAACGAGCCAATATCGACAAGGGCATCGGCGGCCGAAGAGCATGTTCCGTATCAGTTGGCATGCAAGCTGATGCAAAAGCTCAACAATGCAAAACTCGTCACAAGCTGTATGGGGCCCAAAGGCGGCTTCGTATTGGCAACAGAGCCTTCAAAGATCAGTTTGCTCGATGTAGTAGAAGTAATTCAGGGTCCTATTAATATGAATCGCTGTCTACTTGGCGAAAATATCTGTCCACAGCAAAAAACCTGTGCTGTCAGGGGCAAGCTTGCCATTCTACAAAAAAATATTAACAGCAGCCTGGCCGCAATTACGCTCGATGAATTGACGCATAAGGGGCCAAAGAATAAAAAAGTCAGGAATACTAAAAGGAGAAAGCAATGACCGACCGGCAGCAAAAGACCCAAGTTTTGCCCGATTGCCTGGGCAAAGGGCAAAAACTGGTGGATTTGATCGAATACTCGAAAGATTCGATTGTCAGCAAGACGCTGCTCGACAAGTCAGCGGGGACAATAACACTATTCGCTTTTGATCAGGGACAGAAGCTGAGCGAGCACACGGCACCTTACGATGCGGTCGTTCAGGTCCTCGACGGTAAGGCTCAGGTGAAAATAGCAGACGAAACCAACGAACTATCGCAAGGACAGCTAATTATTATGCCGGCTAACGTGCCGCACGCCGTCAACGCCGGCGAGAAATTCAAAATGCTGCTGACAATGATTCGCGAATAAACAAAAACAATCCGTTTGAAACAAGGAAAGAGGCTATTTCTTAAAAGCCAGGACGTTATTAGATTTGAAACTGAAAGGATAGTTATGTTTTGTTATCAATGTGAACAAACCGCGGGCGGCACAGGATGTACGAAAGTGGGTGTTTGCGGCAAAGATGAGGATATTCAAAGCCTGCAGGACACGCTTATGTTCGGGCTCAAAGGCATCGCCGCTTATGCATATCATGCGAGAGAACTGGGGCAAAAAGATGAAGAAGTAGATGCTTTTATGCACGAAGCGATGTTCTCAACCTTAACGAACGTGGACTTCGATTTGAACCGCCATTTCGGGCTGGTGCTGAAGGCCGGCGAGATGAATCTTCGCGTTATGGAGATGCTCGACAAGGCGAACACGTCCACTTTCGGCAATCCGACGCCGGCAAC
>CAZSOR010000052.1:0-18986 GCA_964608395.1 uncultured Pirellulales bacterium | reverse complement strand
GATTCAAACCTGCTGAATTGCACCAGCTTAACTTGGCGCACGGTTTGTTTTTTCAGATGGACACAAATTAACTCGACTCTAAGGGCAGATAAACGTGGCACGGCTTCGCTTCGCGCAGCCGTAACCAATAAATTAAAGATCGGCTCTTGCATATCCGGCGTATGTTTTTCGCCTTTGTCTTTTTTTTCACAACCTCAGCTTTTTCGCGGGTTTTCCTGGTTCAGGGCCGAGCGGATGATTTGTGCCCGCAGGGCGTCCCGGTGGGTGGAATCGAGCGGCTTTCCGTAGTTTAGCTGCAAGTGAGCCGGCAGCGTCAGCATGAACAGCCTATTGATCGTCGCGATGGAAAGCGCAGAGGCCTTATGCGGATCGTTGCCTGCGCCGCAGATCGCGTGGAGCTTTTCTATTGCGGGAGTCGAAGCTCCCATGTGTTCGTGCATATTGATTCCCAATCGCAGGTGGCTCAGCAGAAACAATGCCTCCTGCGAACTGATCAGATGGGCGTTCTGGAGCAGGGCCATCGCACGGGAGATTTTGTCGTCGAGGACATCGGACTGCTTGCTGAGCAATTGTGACCTGGCGGCATTTTCGTATTCGATGATTTCCGGGATGATGGTTTTCTCGAATCGCGAGACGATTTCCGACTCCGATACGCCGAGCGTCGCCTGGTTGGATAATTGATAAAGGTCGCTGGCCGCCTCGGTCCCTTCGCCGAAAAGCCCGCGCACGGCGAGATTCATATCTCTGGCGGCGTTGAAGAACTTTTCGATCTGCCCGGTCATCTTCAAAGCCGGCAGATGAAGCATTACCGAGACCCTGATTCCTGTACCCACGTTCGTCGGGCAGGCTGTCAGGTACCCATAACGGGGGCTGAAGGCGAAATCGACTTTTGCTTCTATCATATCGTCGATGCGATTTATCTGCCGGGCGCAGTCAGACAGTTGGCAGCCCGCTTTTAAGACCTGGATACGCAGGTGGTCCTCTTCGTTAATCATCGCCGTGAAGAATTCCCGCTGGGCAATGACGACTCCTCTGGGGCCTTTGCCGAAGGCGTGGTGCCGGCTGATAAGATGGCGTTCCACGAGAAAATGTTTGTTCAGAGTCGGGGCTTTATCCACACTGACATAGGAGACTTTATCGCCAAGATCGAGCGACATAATCACGTCTCTTAGCTTATCGAGTATTTCGGATTTTTCACTGTTCGAGCAACGGCTGAGGAACTTATAGCCGTCCAGATTCCTCGCCAAGCGAATCCTCGAGGATATTACGATATCCGCCAACGGCCCGGAGCCGTCAAACCACTCGTTTATATCATTGCTTATATCGGTCAGTTTCATATTCGTATTGCGTATCGTCTTTAGCGTTATTATTTTTCGCTTTGTTTTATTTTGTCCCGCAACTCGGCGGCCAGCTCGTAATCTTCACTTATGACCGCAGCTTCCAGTTGCTGACGCAGGTTCATCAGTTCCATCTGCTTTTTCGTGTCCCGTGGTGTCTTCAAAGGTATTTTGCCGCAGTGAGTTGTCTTGCCATCGTGCGCTTTTTCGATAAGGGCGAGAAGTGTTTTCTCAAAAACCTCGTAATCGCGGGGACAGCCAAGGGCTCCTTCCTTGCGAAATTGTGCCAGAGTAAAGCCGCAGTTCGGACAGGTAAGCGTCTGCTCCGAAGGGCCGAAAAGCTCATCATCCGACGGCTGGACGGCAAGCAAATTGCTGAGCAACTCGTTGATCGGGATATGACTCTTAACTGCGATGTCCTGCTCGATGGCACATTGCTCACAAATATGCATCTCCGTGCGCACTCCATCGGTGATCTCCGTCAGGTGAATCGTCGCATCGTTCTTGTTACAAATCTGACACAGCATAACTTATTTTGTCTCTTGAATATCTGCCTCTTCATGAATGCGGTTGAAAGCGTCCGTCTTAAGCGGATCAATCGCCACCATCCATTATTATAACAACAAAAGCATATAGCACAATATGTATCAAAATGAAAACGTCGGAATCCAACAAAAATAATCGACATATTCCGAGGGCCACTCAAGAGCGATTTTTTATTCGTGGAACTTTGCCGAGCATCCCGGCTCCTCCACAACCCGGATATTTCGCAGCTTTACGCCTTTTGGCAGCTCGATTAGGAGTTTCTCATAGATATATTTCGCCACGTTCTCGGCAGATGGGTTATTCTGCTGAAAATAGCCAATGCTCTCCAACGCCGTATTATCGAAGCCGGCAACCGTTTTATCTATCATTGCCTTAAGTGCCTGGAAATCCATCACAACTCCCATATTATTCAGCCTTTCACTGCTGAGGCTGGCGGTTACCACCCAGTCATGATGATGAACGGGCTCCTTTGAGCCGTCCGGCAAAATCAACTGGTGCGAAGCCTGAAAGTGTCTTTCTACACTGATTGTAAACATCTTAGGTACAAATCCGAATAAAGAATATCCCGCATGATTCTACTTCTTAAGACGCTGTTTCAAACGCTTCTGGATACTTTTCGGAATCAAATTCGACAGATCTCCGCCCAGCGTTGCAATCTCGCGAATCAAGGTCGAGCTGGTGAAGCCGTACTGCTCGCTGGTCATAATAAAGATCGTTTCTATGCCGGCTACGGCCCGGTTGGTCATGGCAAGCTGGAATTCATATTGAACGTCGGTAAGGCTTCGCAGGCCGCGCAGAATTACATCCGCTTTCTTACCGGCGGCATATTCGACCGTCAGCCCTTCGAAACTTTCCACCGAGACGCCCGGCATCTTTTGTTTGTCGATCAGCTCCGATATCATCTCCACACGCTCTTTAGGCGTGAAAAGCTGGTTTTTGACCGGGCTTCGCCCTACTGCGATGATAAGCTCGTCGAACAGCTTCATGCCCCGATTGATAACATCAAGATGCCCGTTAGTAATCGGATCGAACGAGCCCGGAAAAATCGCTCTTACATTTTTCTTAGCCATTAGTACGCACCTGCACTAATTCTTCTATCGTTTCTTCAAAGGCTCTTTCTGTATGGTCAATTGGCATCGATCCATCCCAAAACCTTCAATCTTTCGAACGCGATTTTGATGTGTTCGTCTTTCATTATAGTTCTTTTTCTACCAGACCACTGATGTACAATAGCAATTAGACGGTTAAGTTCCCTAGGTTTTTTGTGAATTTCGACCCAATGAACAGTAGAGAGAAGCTCCATTCCGTAGGGAGTCTCGAAGCCTCCTATTAGCTGCTCTACACGTTCCAACCGTTCTCTTGTTGCAGGATGGTCATTTAAGTAGGACTCTGCCAGTGAACAAGCCTTTGTAATAACAGAGATCTCTTTCTTAGGGTCTTCCGTCCCATCGCCGAAGCCTTCGATAAAATGCCCATCAATGCGAGTTAAAACGTGCCGGAGATTTTCAGCATACGGGCCATAAGGCGCCACCTTATACTTCAAACGTAGTTTTTCACCGGCCTCCTGCATAAAGTACATCAGTTTGTGGATTTCCAAAAGCGTCACGGAGTCATCCAACATGGCCTCCAGATATTTATGAATAAGGATAACAAGAGAGGCACGGCCAACAGTCATTTTTGGCTTTTCTGTTCGATTCACCATTTGGGCGGCCTGGGGAGCACCCTTGGGTTCGTAGAGGTCAACTTCAATCTCTGGCAGGGCACTGAAAGCGTTTTCTATGATGGAACGTACCGTTTCCCAACTGAGCCCTCCCAGTCCACAACCAAGCGGCGGGATTGAGATAGACCTGATATCGAGTCTTTTTACCTCTGCCACTAAAGCCGTCAGGCCTTCTTCTATATCTTCAAGCTTACTCTTTCCCTTCCAGTGGCGCTTCGTTGGAAAGTTGATAATATATCTGGGGCCGCCAAGGGTCTGCAGCCGGTAGGTATAGACAATTCCGGGATGAAGTTTCTTTTCCTTGCAGACTTTGCTATATGCTTCGAAATTCTCCGGGTAGGCCTTCCTGAACTGCAGGGCGATCCCTCGGCCCATGATACCCACACAGTTAACCGTGTTAACCAGAGCCTCCGTATCAGCTCTCAAAATGTTTCCTTCTTTTATTGTAATCATAAGTACCTGCCGTCGTCCTAATAGTACCAATTTTTCTTAACTCTTACAATTGGCTGATGCCTTGCTGAATTAAGAATATCCTTAACTTTATCAGAAACGGTCTTGTTTTGCACTCCAATTCCTGTTACCAGTTCCCACGGAAGAGAGTCAAATACGAGAAATTCAGCCTGCTTGCCTTCCTTTATCTCCGAATCTCTGAAATCTGTCGCATCAACGGCTCTCCAGTCTATTTCGTCAAGACTGGATAAATCATTATAAAAAATTGTGTAACGCGCTCCTGCGTTAGTAGCCGTAAACGCCCATTTCACATCATTATTGTTTGTCCATTCGACAACATCTCTTAATCTTGCTACCAGATGAACGATTGGGCCTTGCCCGCCATGGTAAGTAAGATCAGGATGGTTTGACATGTAAAGCAAATAGAGCATTACAGAACGAGGACAGAAATAAAAAGGCACATATTCTCCGACGTGAGTTCCAGTCCAGCAATCAACGGGCAACGTTAACCGTCGCTGCTTGATTGCGTTCATTCCAATATTGGCATTAACAAATCCTTGTGCTATCTTCTGCGCATCGGACCACAACCTGCATTCTCTGATAATATCAAACAGGTTATCCATATGCGTTATGTGGTATATTTTCGGCTCATCTGGCATTTGGCTCTTAAGAGACTCTATGGTAATCCTCCTTCAACCTTCCGCACAACAATTTTGCCGGTTAATGCTGCGGAAATCAACGCTGTTCTTCAGCAAAAAAGCTTACTTACTCCCGGATTGCAACTCTTGTTGGACTCAATTGCTACAAGACTATAATACCGGGTTGTTAAACGTAATCAATGGCTTATTCCATTTAGCCATTTGTCCAGCCAGTTTATTACGGTTTCGTGCCACAGGATGGAATTCGCCGGCTTCATGACCCAGTGGTTTTCGTCGGGAAAGTAGAGCAGCTTGCTTGGAATTTCCCGCCGCTGCAGGGCGTTAAACGTGCCCAGTCCCTGGGTATCGGCCACGCGAAAGTCCTGCGCCCCGTGGATAACGAGCATCGGGGTCTTCCAGTTCTTGACGAAGTTCACAGGATTGTGCTTTTCGTAGTTTTCAGGATTGTCCCACGGCGTGCCGAGATGATCCCACTCGGGGAACCATAACTCTTCGGTATCGAAATAGGCCATTCGCTCATCGAGATTGCCATCGTGGTTGACAAGGCAGCGGAAACGGTCGGGCCAGTTGCCTGCGATCCAGTTGATCATATAGCCGCCGAACGAAGCTCCGAGGGCCCCCACTCTTTCGCCGTCCATCCAGGGATAACGTTTCAAAGCGGCAGCCAGCCCCTTCTGCAAATCCTCCAAAGGCTTTCCGCCCCAGTCGCCCCGGATAGAATCGCAAAAGGTCTGGCCGTAACCGGTCGAGCCGTGGAAATCGACCATCACAGCGGCATAGCCCGCAGCGGCATAAACCTGTGGATTCCAGCGATAGTGAAAAGAGTTGCCGAACGAACCCTGCGGGCCGCCGTGAATCAGAAAAGCGACCGGGTATTTTTTATCGGGATCGAAATCTATGGGCTTGACCACGTAGCAATAGACCGTCTCATCGTTCCAGCCGGCGAAGGTGAACTGCTCATATTGCCCCGTACGAGCAGCGGCGACTTTCTCCGAGTTTATTCTGGTGATTTGCCGCACATCGCTGCCGTCCCGATTTACTGAATACAATTCCACCGGAGAGCTTAGATTAGAAAGGCCGTAAATAATTCTATCGGCTGCGATACCGGGTGAGCCGGCTCGGCCCTCCTTGACGATGGTCCGGGTTGCTCCGGTTTTTACGTTAATGGCGAACAGGGATCTCTGGCCGGTATTGGCTGCCGTGGTATAAATGGTATTTCCGTCCGCCGAGAAGCAAATGGACGAGGGGCTGCGGTCCCAGTCTTCGGTTAAGACCCGCTCCAGATTTCCCGGCCAGCGGCGCAGGATAATGCGAAAGCGGTCGGCTTCGTATCTAGGCCTGGCCATAGCCAGGTAAGCCAAAGTCTTGCCGTCGGGCGAAAAAACAGGATTCGTATCCCACGCCTCGTTTTTCTCAGTCAGACACTGCGGCGGCTCCGAGCCGTCAACGGGCGCCAGGAACAGGTCGAAGTCCGTTGACCAGGGTTCTTCGGCGCCCACGTCGCGAGCTGAGAAAACTACGCCCTTGCCGTCGGGAGTAAATGTTATTTCCTCAGGGCCGCCGAACGGCTTGGATGGTGTATCGGCGTCCATACCGCTCATCACATCGGCTGCCTCGCCCCCCGCAACGGGCATCACGAACAAATGCGAACGCCGGCCATCCTTCCATGTGTCCCAGTGCCTCACGAAGATGCTCTCGTAGATTCGCCCGCTCGTTTTTCTTTTCTCGATTTCATCGAGCTTATCTTTCGTCTTGGCCGGCGTGTTGCAGTCCGGGAAAACTTCCATCGTAAAAGCGATGTGCCGGCCATCAGGAGCAACTATCAGATTACCCACATCAAGAGGCTGCTGGGTCACCTGCTCGGCTTCCCCGCCGTCAATCGCAATGCGCCACACCTGTGAAGTGTCGGATCGTGCGGATACAAACCAGATCGATTTGCCATTCGGAGCCCAGCGAGGATTCGAATCCGATGCCTTGTGAGATGTCAACCGGCGAAGAGCTGTCCGGTCGGCACCAACCAGCCAGAGGTCGGTCAGACCTTTGTTTTCTTCAAGGTCCGTCTTGCGCAGCACGAAAACAATCCACTTACCGTCCGGCGAAACCTGCGGGTCGGAAAGCCGATCCATCGCCAGCATATCGTGGATGGAAAACGGATGAGTCTGGTCGAGACCGGCTGCAAAACCCGAACCGGCCAGCACAAACAGAAGAAATAAAAATGAATATTTCAAACACATGATTTTCTCCTAACCCGACATTGTCGAAATAAAACAGTTATGGGTTGCTTTAGATAAATTTTATTTTGAAGCAGTCTTATTTTCGTCTTTTGTAAGGGTAATTGGGATATCGAGCCAGAACGTAGAGCCTTCGCTGCGTCCCTTCGGCGGACTTTCCATCCCAATACTGCCGGCAAGCATGGCGGCCAATTCGGTGCAGATGGCAAGCCCCAGCCCGCTGCCGGTCGTTTCGCGGGTCAGCGAGCCGTCAGCCTGGCGAAATTTCTCAAATATCTTTTCCCTGTCAGACTCGGCAATTCCGCAGCCGGTATCGGTTACGGCAATTCGTATCATTCGCGACTCAGGGCCCGTGCCCCGCGCTCCGGGCGACGGGAATTGAGCTTCAATTTCGATCCTGCCACGAGCAGGAGTAAACTTCGCCGCGTTGCTCAGGAAATTATAAAGGATCTGCTGGACCTTGCCGACATCGGTGACAACGAGCGGCAAATCCGGCTGGACAATCAGCTTGACTTTGATTTTCTTCTTCTTTGTAAGTAGTGAAAACTGAGACAGGAGATTCTTAAGTAAATCGGCTACGGAAGTTTCTCCTATATGCAGCTCCATTTTTCCAGCCTGGGTTTTCGCCAGTTCCAGCAGGTCGTTAATCATATTCAGAAGATTGTTGCCGCTGGTGATAATATTCTCAGCGTATCTTTGTGCTTTCTCCTTTTTTAATAAAAGAGGTTTGTCCTTCAAAACCTGGGCGAATCCCAAAATCGCATTCAACGGCGTTCTGAATTCGTGTGAGATATTTGCCAGGAATTCCCCTTTGATCTTGTTGGCCTTGAACAACTCGATATTCCGCCCCGAAAGCTCGGCGATTTTGGCGTCGAGCTGCTTGTTCGCCTGCCGCAATTTTTCCTGCATAGCCTGCAGGGTATCGAGCATGTGGTTGAATGCTTTGGCCAGCTTTTCATATTCGTCCCTTGTTGCGATTGAGCTTCTTATTTCGAGATTTCCCTCGGCGACGTTGTTTGCCAGCGCCCGCAACTGCCGGATTGGCCGGAGGATCAGACGCTGGGTTATCATGTAGAAAACGACTATCGCGCCGGCGCCGCCGATCAGGCCGGCCACGATAATCCAGATACGATTCATAAAGACTGTTTTATTGATTTCACTGGCGAGGTCCCGGTTTCGAATAATCGCCGCACCGATCAGCTTATTGAGCGCAAAGGGACCGGCGGAACCCTGCGGATTGTGGCAGCTTACACAGTGACCTGTCGCCCTGAATATTCGTACGTAATGGCTCTCCAAACAACCTTCATTTTTCTCAAGCAGGATATCTTCATACCGGTCCGGATCTTCTTTCAGAGTCTCGATCATGTCTCTGACGTCTGTATCCAATTCCAGGAGTATGTTTCCATCGTCTTGTGTGAAGCGAATCCAGGATATGTCGGTATCGTTAGGGTCACGGACCTGACCAATACTATCCAGAGGCAGAAGAGTCTGGCTGGGCTCTTTTGACTGGAAATGTCGGTCGAGCAGCACTATTGACCTTGACCGCCCGGTATCGAGCAGGTCTTTTCTTATAAGCTGGCCCATCCATATATAAGGTATCGATAGTGCCAGTGTCAGGACCAGGAGCACAGCGGCACCAAAGGTGACTTGAACCTTCTTCGCCAGCGGCAAAGGCCAGAACCGCAAATACTTCAAGAGCCTTTGCCAAATGTGCCGTACATTTATACGCATAAATTCAGAACCTGCTGTCGGGCTCCCATTTCACTGTTTTATATGAAATGGGGACCCTCACCTACTGCTTCTGCTCTTCGATTTGCTGCCCGACTATACGCGAGTGTCTCTGCATTCGCAGGTTAAGCTCGTCGAGCTGTTTTTGGTCCACCTCGCTCGGCGCATCGGTTAAGAGACACTGACCTTTCTGGGTCTTTGGGAAAGCGATAACATCCCGAATATTTTCTGTGTCGGTCAGCAGCATGACCATCCGATCGAGGCCGAAGGCGATTCCCCCGTGAGGCGGAGCGCCGTATTCCAGCGCCTTCAAAAAGAAACCGAAACGCTGCTTTGCCTGTTCTCTTGAGATATTTAGCAGGTCAAAGACCTTCTGCTGCACTTTAGGATCGTGGATACGAATACTGCCGCCGCCGATTTCAGAGCCGTTGACAACAATATCATAAGCCTGCGAACAAATATTGGCAGGATCCGTCTCAAGCTTGTCCAAATCCTCTTCGACAGGAGAAGTAAACGGATGGTGAAGTGAATCGTAACGCTTTTCGTCCTCGTTCCACTCGAACAGCGGAAAGTCCACAATCCACACGAATTCGAATCGGCCCTTGTCGTAGAGCTTCAATTCGCGGGCGAGCCTGCACCGCAACGGAGCAAGAGCCTTGTTGGCGGCTTGTTCACTGTCGGCGACAAACAAAAGCAAATCGCCATCCTTCGCCCCAAATCGTTCGAATAGCTGCTTCTGCAAGTCCGGGCCGAAGAACTTGGCGGTGCCGCCCAGCAGTGAAAGTTCGCCGTCTTCAGCCTTGACCCTGGACCAAGCCAGACCCCTGGCGCCGTAGTCGCCGACGAAACTCGTAAGCGTTTTTTCGATGTCGCTTCTTGAATATTTATCGCCGCCCGGGACGCAGAGGCCCTTGACGACTCCACCTTTTTCAATGGTCGAAGTAAAAACGTTAAACGAAGTTTGTTTGGCCAGGTCGGAAATATCTTTGAGCTTCATATCGAAACGCAGGTCCGGCCTGTCGGTCCCGTAATCGGCTATCGCTTCTTTATAAGTCATTCGCCGCATCGGCATCGGGACATCCACACCCAGAATCCGCTTCCAGATTCGTGCCACCAGGTTCTGGTGAACGCTGATGACATCGTTCACATCGACGAAGCTCATCTCGACATCGATCTGCGTGAACTCGGCCTGCCGATCGGCTCGCGGGTCCTCATCGCGGAAGCAGCGCACAATCTGGAAATATTTATCGACGCTGCTAACCATGAGAATCTGCTTGAAGAGCTGCGGTGATTGCGGCAGCGCGTAGAAGCAGTTCTGGGACAATCTGCTGGGTACGAGAAAATCTCTCGCCCCTTCCGGCGTGCTCTTGGCCAGCATCGGTGTCTCAATCTCCCAGAAACCAAGCTTGTCGAAATAATCCCGCACAACCATCGTCACCCGGTGCCGGGTGTGGAGCTTTTTCTGCATCTCGGGCCGGCGAAGATCAAGATACCGGTTGACCAGGCGCAACTCCTCGCCTGTTTTCTCGGCACTGTCTATTTCAAACGGCGGCGTCTTCGATGTATTGAGAATCTCCAGCCGCTCGGCGGCAACCTCGATTTCACCGGTCGCCAGCTTCGGGTTCGCCATCCCCTCGCTTCTGGGCTGAACCTCGCCTTTGGTTGCAATGACCCATTCGCAGCGGGCCGTCTTGGCCAGTTTGTGCATTTCCGGCTGGGACTCAGGGTCGAAAACAATCTGCGTCAGACCTTCCCTGTCCCGCAGGTCGATGAAGACCAGATTGCCGTGGTCGCGATAGGAGTGGACCCATCCCGCCAACGCAACTTTTTTGCCGGCATCATCCAGTCGAAGCTGGCCGCAATTATGTGTTCTCTTGAGCATTACTAAATCTCTCTAAATAAAAAGATATCCCGGATTCCCGCGCGCGCGGAAATACCACCCAGACAGCATAGCCGAACAAATCTGATTCGTCAATAGCGGCTTTTTGATATTTGATGCCGGATTGCCACACCCAGTCGGGCGAGATAAGATGCGACAAAGCACAGCAGGAAAAACCGCTCAGTTTGCCGAAGGTAGTAGTTGGCTTCTCTTTAGCGGGCTGGCTTTGGCGGAATCGACAGTTATGGTAAACTCGCCTTTTCCATCGACTACGAACTGGACGCGGACGACGCTCATGCCGGCAATCGTATCCAATTCCACGCGCTCGGGGCGCCGCTCGACGGCCTGAACACGCTTGAAGAATCGATCCGTAATCCGTCCGCTTGAGAGGACGCTAAGCTCATCGCCTTCGATAGAAACGATATCCGGCGGGCTTATATGGTGAGCAACATCCTGGCCGGTCCTCGTCGGGATCAGACGCTTGTTCTCAATAGTGACCCAAATCTTAAACAAGTTCTCGCCGAGCAGCTCGACCTTCACCTCGCTGATTTCCAGCAGCGGCAACATATCGGCGTGATACAGCGTAAAGGCCATATTGCGGTGAAGCTCTTCTTCAAGCAAGAAAGAGGGCGGCATACGGCCCCACTCTTTTTTCTGGCCCCCGATTTCAATCTTGCCGTACGTCGGATGCTCGTATGGCTGCCAGGGCACAAAACCGTCACCCATCAGCACATATTTTATAAACTCAGCTTCCTGCTCATTCGAGAACGATTCGGAACTCTTGTACAGGTTCCTAGAGGTCCAAAGCTCGTTCGTAAAGGTAAGAATGCCCCGGCCACCGTAGAACCAGTCTATCTCGCCGCCCCAGACCGTGTAGAGGTCTTTCCAGATGATCATCGAACGATAATAGGGCAGAATTTTTTCTCCCCGCTCGGCGATCAGGCTGAGCACTCGTTCGTCCCGGCCTTGTATCTCGCCGCCCTCCCGGCCGGGACTTCGCAGGATCATCCCGCCGGCATTGTGATACGACTGGGCCCCTGCAATATTGGGATGGGCCAGCACAAACTCGGCTACCGCACGCGGTTCCGGCTGGCTGAACGGATAATCCTTAGCACCGTATTGGACATAGGCCGGCTGCCAGTCGTACGCCCAGTTGCGATTGAGATCATAACCGCCCCTGCCGTCTTCGTTGATCTCGCCATCGCTGTCATTGTCGATCCCCTCCCAGCCGAGCAAGTTATATTCACCGGCCTCGCCCGGTTTGGTCCTGACCATCAGCTCGGGAAAATCAGGGTGCAGCTTGAAACGCCCGTGAGGATCTTTGATTCGCATCATGGTGATTTGGCCATCACCGTTGAGATCCTCGCTGTCATCCTCATCGGCCAGGCCGTCGCGGTCGTCATCCGTAGGTTCGAGTCCGGATCGCGCACGACCGCCCAGACTAAGCCATGAATCGCGCCCGTCGGGATTGATGGTCGGTACAAGATAGAAAACCCGCTCGTCGAGCAGTTCCGTCACCTTTTCGAGCCGGCCGTATTGATGGCAGAGATACCAGGCTGTGTAGGCCACCGTCTCGCCCGCCTGGACTTCATTGCCGTGAATGTTGCCGTCAATATACATTCCCGGCTTACGGTCCGGGTCGCCGATATTCCGTGCCGTCACTTCCAGGCACCATATATCACGCCCCTGGGTTGACTTGCCGATCGAATATAGCCGGGTCAAATCTGGAAAGGCTCTATTCAGACGGACCAGAATGGCCGTTAGCCCGGCGTGATCGTAATACCGGTTCCACGCGATCCTGACCTTACGCTGATTCCCTGCCCCTAACGCAGGATACGAATGCCTGGCGGGATTACCGACTCTTGGCTTGCGGGCACCGTCTGAGGCAAGGGCTATTCCGGCAAGCATTAAAATTACGCATGAAAAAATCAAAACGGCAATGCAGCATTTAATTTCGATTCGGTGCTTCATAAAAAACCTCTGCTATCCTGAAATATTTTTATTTGCCGATTCATTCGGCATTCGGCAATTCGACTGAGCCTTTGACCTTTCCGGCTAACATCGAGATGACCTCGAAATCGATTTTCTCCTGCTCCGGTACCCGGACGATGTATCGCATCTCGACCATCCCGCCGCTTCCCCTGATTGCCGGCAGATTCGTAATTCGGCTACCTGACAGAAATGACTCATCGTCCAGCTCCATCAACAGCCGGGTAGGATGGATCTCGCGTGTCGTTCGCCCGTGCCCCAGCAGAGTCGGCAAAAATCCGGTATTCTCCACCTGAACCTTCACCTCATAGACCGACCGGCCCAGATGCCGGCACTCAATCTTTCGCACGCCGATGCGCGGCAGTCGCTGCGCCGCTTTGGTCAGGAAATCGGCATGTTTGGCGGCAATCTCGCCAACCAATTGAGAAGGAGGATTCGTCAGGGCGAAAGGACGATACCCGCCAACCTCGGCACGCAGGCCGGGAAAATCGGGATGCTCGATCGGCTGCCATTCGACGAAGGCCTCCGGCGCGTGTTCGTCGAACCACTTGAGTTCTTTACGCTCCTGCTGGTTACGCTTATCTTCGTCTTTCTTAGCATCCTTGTCTGAACCCTTGTCACTTTTCTCAGGCTCCGATTCGGAATCCTGCTGCTCCTGGTCTTCTGCTTTTTCTTGCGGTTCTTCATCCTTTTTGTCGGCGGCTTTGGAAAGCTCAACTGCTACGACAGGGCTCCAAGCCTTTGCCGCCAGCGAGAGCCGGCCCCGGTGGTAATACATCCAGTCGCTAAACGCGCCTGGCACCGAAGCGCCATCAAGCTCTTTTTCCAGGCCGAGTGCTTCGCGATACAACTCGCCCATCACGCGATAGTAGCCCGCATCGTCCTGATGAATCTTGGTCATTGGCTCTCGCCGGCCGGCTGGTTTCGAGCCTTCGGGAGCCTTCGTGAGATTGTCCGCCGAGCCGTATGTCACCACCATGGCGATATTCGGGCGCTCGACCACAAAATCCGCCAGCGCCCGAGTCTCCACCTCGCTGACCTGGTGGACGCCGGCATCTTCGGCGAAGAATTTATAACCATACGGAAAGTTGCGATTGAAGTTGACGCCGCCCAGGCCGTCCTCGTTCCATCGCTCATCGTGGTCGTTATCGACGCCCTCACGAAGATAGCGCCAGGCGCCGACTTCGCTCTTGAGATGATCGGCCTTCAAGAGCAGTCGGTCGTCTTTCGGATCGAGTATATATTCGCCCTGGGGGTCCTCGATTCGCATCCATGTAATAAGCCCGTCATCGTTAAGGTCTTCGGGTCCGTCTTCATCTAACAGACCATCATGGTCACCATCGACGCTCTTTTCGTTTGAGGAAGTTTCTATTTTAAGGCGGGCGAAATAATGCTCAGCGGCATCGGGATTAAGTCTCGGTACGATATATATTGTCGTTGTCTGAAGCAGTTTGGCGATTTCGGCGTCGTCCTGGTATTGCTCGATCAGTCGCTCGACCCAGGTGACCGCCGCTGTGCATCCGATCAGGTCGTTGCCTTCGATTCCCGCGACGAGAAGCATCGCCGGGCGTATCTGTCGATCCTGTTTGGTTCCTTTACCAAGCTCGATAAGCCAAACGTTGCGTTTGCGCATTGACATGGCGATGCTGTCGACGCGCACAAGGCTTGGATTTCCCTCGGCAAGGGATGACAGACGCCTGCCCAGAGATTTGTTGTCGTAGTACTCGGCTCCGCTGGCAGGAGGAAGGCCCACAGCAAGCAAAGTGACACCGATTAGCACAAAACAGAACGGCCTGACTGACAGCCGGAAAACTTTCAGCGACATCCGATCGTCTCCTACAAAGTTTCAATTAAACTTTTAATGCTATCAGATTTGCCTCTTATTGCACGATTTTATTTCGAGGAATTTTCCTTGAGCATGTTGCGAAGGTAAACGTGCTCGTCGCCTTTCCAGGGTTTGGTACATATATCGATATCACCATCGCGGTCCACGTCGGCAGCCTTGGCCTCATGACATCGCTTGCCTTTCAGGATCACATGCTCTTTCCATTGGCCGGCCCGACCATCGGCGTTCTCCCAGATGAAACACTTGTGAACCTCATCCTCTGAGAGCGGCCCGCCGCCGGAGAAGACGTCGAGGTCACCATCATTATCGAAATCGGCCACGGCCAGCGAGTGAAAATCCTGCTTCGTATGGTTAGCGGAGATCAGGTGACACTTCCAGCTCACGCCCTTGCCCTCGTTCTGGAACCAGAAGACTCGCCCATCCACTGTGTCGGCCTCGGCCTCGACGACGTCGAGATCGCCATCTTTATCCAGGTCGCAGTTCCAGACCTTAATCGCCAGGCCGTAGCGGTCGGGCCGGTTGCCACCGGGCGGGATCAGGCCGGCATGCTCTGTCCACTTCAGCCCTTTGCCGTCAGCGTTCTCGAACCACACGTCGCCGCGAACGACGTCGTTATCCCCGTCGCCGTCGAGGTCGCCGACGCCTGCCGGGCCAACGCCGCCGTGAATGCCGCCGCCGATCTTGTGCTCGATCCACTTTTCGCGAGGATTTGCGGGGATCTCGTACCAGACCGTGACTTTGTGGTTCTGCTGATCGCTGCAGGCGACCATGTCGAGCTTGCTGTCGCCGTTGATGTCGGCCGCTACGTCGTCATGACAGACGATGGTGCCGCTGTCGAATGCCTCGAAGGGCTCCGTGCGAGGTTTGCCGGTGTTGCGGTACCATCCAGTGCCGCAGAACTGATCGATCCATCCGTCGCCGTCGATATCGAAGGCCGTACCGCCGACATCGGTGCGGACGCCCTGACCCACGTCATGCTGAATCCATTTCTCCGGGCCGACGTACTCGAACCACCACGTCCTGGCCCGCTCCCCGACCACCCAGTCGAGATCGCCATCTTTGTCGATATCGACTAGCGACGTCTGGCCCATGCTCCGGCCCACTTTCGCGATCTGGTGATACTCAAATTCCGGAAATCCTGCATAGGTCAAGGGGCAAAGCACACAAATCACGACAACAATAGCAGGCAAACGCAAAACATTTCTACCGTCATAATAAAACATCTCAAATTCCTTTCATTAGTTATTAACCTTTATCTCCACCAGCTTCTTGATATGTTCGACATCGGCAGAGTTTTTGACATCGATTCGCAGCCCCCTTCCTTCGGCGTATTTTCTGGCGTTCTTCAGCGTTTTAATAAGCTCTTGCGGCAGGTTACTTTTTTCTACCACGGCAACGGCCTTTTCACCAAAAACAAATGATACCTGAAAAGAACCCTCAAGAGGAATGAAGAAAAACAAGTTGCGTTTCTTTCGCAGCGTCTTGAGTATCCAGCCGGACTTCTGGCCATAGAATTTCCACTCCTCAATCAATTCGCCATACTCGGCCTTCAGATGCTTTTTAATCTGCAGCCACAGCCGATTCGATTTACCCAACGCCCCAGCCAGCATCTTATCATCCGGCAAAGTTGCTTTATCATCAAAAACACTCGCTGACATATGCTATCTCTCCTCGTATCGAAATTCGCATTTCTCTGTCATTCTTTAGCTCCATGCTCACTCAGCAAATCTACGATTTCAGTGTGGCCTACATCTTGTGCACAATCCACAGGAGTTCGGCCTTCGTTGTCTTTTGTATTTACATCGGCACCTTCGTTTATAAGCCGCTCGGCCATTTTCCCGTTGGGCGCCAAGTGCAACAGCGTCCGACCGAATTCTTCACCCCGGGCCTTAGATGGATTGATTCTTATGCTCTCCGAGTCAGATTCTTTCTTCCGGCATCCAAGACCCGCAACCATCAAAAGCAGAGCCATATAAACCAATCTTATCGAATTCATTAAAATTCCTTATCTAACGTAATTTACATACCCGCTTTATCACACTGCCAAAGACAGCATGACTCAATGCCCCGTTTCTATTTGTGTCTAAATTTTTGCCGGAATGCATTTTTCTGCATTATTATTGCCGGTTTTGGGCTAATTTTGAAGCAAAAACCGACCCTATAAATATTTTTTAAAAATAAATAAATGTTTTTCCAGAGAAAACGAACTTCGGTAAAATGGGCTCGTATAAATCAACACAAAGCCACGGGCTGAGGTATTAAACTTCACTCCCCTCCTCCTGACCTCAGCCCCTTTTTTTTATCCCTATTTTTAAGACTTAAAGCCAAACATATCTTCAAGAACCGGTGATTCTGTACGGAAAAGTTCCATACAGCAAAAAATCTTTTAATGGATTCTAAAAGAGGCTTTAGCGGCCGGGATGGCAAAAAAAAACGCCCTAAATACGCCGTTAACAGAAAGCATTTGCAGGTTTAAGCTAAATATTTTTCTGGACAATAAATGGTGCGAACTTTTATCGGAGCGCGGCGTATTAGCAGGTAATGGATTACGGGCTGAGGTTTTTAAACCCTCCTTTCCTCCTTGCCTCAGCCCTTTTCTTTTTTTTAAAAGAATCCATTAATAGGGTTTTTGGCATCCTGAATGGGGCGCAGCGAAGTTAAGATTCTTGATTTTGCTTCTTTGACACAAACGCTTCGCTCCGCTCAGAATGGCAAAGGCAAAAATCAACAATTAAACACCTCCCCAAAAATCATAACAAGGCAGTGCTGAAATAGCGTTCCGCCCTGTCCGGCAGAACGGTTGCGATATTGCCCTGGATTTTCTCAGCCAACCGGCGTGCAGCCCATACATTGGCGCCCGAGCTGATACCGACGAGCAGGCCAAAATCTGTGCCCAGTTGCCGGGTGGTTTGAATCGCATTATCGTCGGAAACCTCCACCACATCATCGACCATTGAAACATCGAGTATGGCGGGAATGAAGCCGTCGCCGATGCCCTGAATCTGGTGCAGGCCCGGTTCATGGCCTAAGAGTGCCGAGCAGTTCTCCGGCTCAACAGCGATGATTTTTACATCCTTTTTATGCTCCTTTAGGAATTTTCCTACGCCCTGCAACGTTCCGCCACTGCCGACGCCGGCGACAAAGCAATCGATATTGCCGCCCATCTGCCGCCAAAGCTCGCGCGCGGTCTGCTCATAATGAACGCGGGGATTTTCCGGATTCTCGAACTGCTGCGGCACATAAACACGCGGGTCTTCAGCGGCCATTTGCTCGACTGTGCGAACCGCACCGGCCAGGCCTTCTTCATCGGGGATAAGAACAAGCTCTCCGCCGAGGGCTTTAATGAGCTTCTTCCGCTCTTCACTCATTCCCTCAGGCATAACGATTCGGACGCGATAACCCATCAGATGTCCGACTAATGCCAGGCCGATACCCGTGTTGCCGCTGCTGGGCTCGGTGATAATGGAGTCTTTTTTAAGTTTGCCGTCGCGTTCCGCTGCTTCAAGCATCGCCAGGGCAACGCGGTCCTTAATACTCCCGCCGGGATTGAGAAATTCCGCCTTGGCAAAAATCTTTTCACCCTTCAATTGCAGAAGCGGGGTATTTCCTACCAGTTCAAGAATGTTATCTGTGAGCATAGTTGTCCTCAAATTTTTACTTGTGTTAAAATATCATTGCTACTGTGGAAAAAATTTTAATAATCTCATTGACAAAATACAAGACCAAAGCTATAGTGATTTTGTAAACTTTTGATAATAGGCGATTTAGAGTATTTTGTAGTGGAGTTTTTTTTTCTGGAAACGAACATTTTTTTTGAAAAATAGTATTGCTTTACGTTGAGCTTTATGATATATTAGTAGTTAGATAGAATGAGCACATTCACAGGGCTGAGGATATCTCGCTTTTTCCTCTCCCTCCGCACCTCAGCCCTGTTTCCTTTTTATGTGCTCACTCCGGCTGGGGTTTTCCCTTCCAAGTTTCCTCCTTCAATTATTAGCAATATCGAACAAAAGCTTTCCCGTCTTAAGTGATTTTCAGCAAATATCGACAATAATATACGTATATTGTAAATTGTCCGGCATCCTGCTCGAAAATGGCTATCAATAAAGTCGTGTAACCATCTTGCCATCACCGCGATTATGGTTAAAAAAGAAATATCGCAGGGCGTCGATGGGGTGGTCGTATAGGCCGTCTTTTTGCGGGAGTTCGCGGGGGATGTTGGCAGATTCCGGGTAATGATAGCATTCCATTGCCTCAATAAGGCGGGGGCATCTCGGCGAAACTATCAGACTGCTTTTTCCATCGCCGGAACGGATTGCCCGGCGGATCAACTCGATGCCTTCCAGGATGCCGCTGCGCTTGAATCGCACCGCAATTCCCAACGCCCTCAGTTCCCGGACGGCGCTGGTGCCGGTGACATCGTTAACACCTTTACCCGCGGGATCGCAAAACGTCGCCGTTACTTTTTCTTCCGCGACCGGCGTGCGGCTCTTCATTTCAACCGCGTGCACGTCGATGGTCGCCCTGCTGCGAACGTACTCATCGATCACACGCACGACGCCAGCATCGTCAACCTGAATCCACAGGCACACAAACGGATT